>JAIXRX010000202.1 GCA_027485005.1 Alphaproteobacteria bacterium | reverse complement strand
TGCCCTTCAGCGTTCATTACCTGCACACTATTATATAAAGGTGGCATCGGCGTCGCGGCCACTCGCTCGCCCACCCGCAAGCTGCCAGTAATGAGCGTTGCGTTTGGCTGCAATGCTTCGCGTAATGCGTCTGCCAGCGGGGTATTTTCCTCCAGCACATAGGGCACCGCACTTTCT
The DNA here is from genome assembly GCA_027485005.1 of Alphaproteobacteria bacterium. Lineage (GTDB taxonomy): Bacteria > Pseudomonadota > Alphaproteobacteria > Rickettsiales > JAIXRX01 > JAIXRX01. The sequence continues at coordinate 3,499 of JAIXRX010000202.1, read as the reverse complement.
GGCCATATGATGTGCGTAGGTGGGACGTCCGCCGCTTGCTGGCTGAGCGAAATATATTTCTGCACGCCTTCAGCGCGTTTGGCAGGGTCCCATTTTAAATCTTGCGGAATGGAGGCTTGCACCAAACGCAATTGCACCCCTTGCGCATATTCGACGTGCGCATGTTGCAACCGCCACACCCCTGCCCCCAGCGCCAGCACCAAAGCAAGCACTGCACACACTGCGCCCAATTTGGCGCGCGCTGGTGGCTGCGGCAAAAGCGGCAGCATGGCGAATGCAGCAAAAAACGCTGTTAGCACACCATAGCCATACGCTCCCAACCAATAGAGCGGCTGCAAGGTGATGTCATAAGACGCCCAGGCGCTGGCCAATAAATTCCACGGAAACCCCGTAAAAATATGGCTACGCAGAAGCTCGATACCCAACCACGCCACCGCAAAAAATACAGGCTTAACACACACAGGCAGATGGCGCGCGGCAAACATAGCGCCCCCCAACAACACCCAAAATAATGCAAGCGCAGCATTCAACCCAAACACCGCAAAAGGAATCAGCCAGCCAAATTGCGCGGCATCCACCAATAAAGAAATCGCAATCCAGTAAAAACTAGTCAGGCAAAAACCAAAGCCAAACCAGAAACCGTCCAGCGCTGCACGGCGAAAACTGGCAGGCTGCTGCAGCAATAAAAACAAGCCGCCAAGCGCAGGAAAAAGAAGTGGCCACGCGCCCACAGGCGGCATGGTCAGCGTGAGTAAGACGCCCAATGAAAAAGCAAATCCGCGCCGCTTCCATCCTGCACTTTCCACCAAGGAAGTGATGCGCGCGCGCATGAATTAAATCGCCAATTTAGGTTTAATCAAACGCACACGTTTAATGCGGCGTGCATCCGCATCTTGAACAATCAAGCGATAGCCGCTTTCCAGTGCCAAGGTTTCCCCCACATGCGGTACATAACCAAAATGGTAAAAGGCGAGTCCTCCCAGCGTGTCATAGGATTCATCATCTGTTTCTGGACGAATCGTGATGCTCAGCGCATCTTCTAATTCATCAATCCGAATTTTAGCATCCAGCTCCAAAACCCCTGCTGGGCTAAAGCGCAAATGCGCCAGCTCTTCTTCGGCGTCATGCTCGTCTTGAATCTCGCCTACGATTTCTTCAAACACGTCTTCCAACGTCACAAGGCCGCAGGTGCCACCAAATTCGTCCACCACAATTGCCATATGCACATGCGCTTTTTTCATTTCCACCAACAGGTCGAGCACGCGCATAGATGGCGGCACAAATAGCAAATTGCGCAGCACGGTTTCCATTTCAAAAATATGCGCACTGGACATCACCGCCAGCAAATCCTTAGTGTGCAAGAAACCCATAATATGGTCGATCGTGTCTTTATACACGGGAATGCGTGTGTGATTGCAGGAAATAACCAGCTGTTTTACGGCCTCAAAATCTTCGGTATATTCAATCGCTACCATATCCGGCAGCGGAATCATAATATCACTCACGGTTGTTTCAGAAAAATGCAGCATGTTTTCAAACAATGCTTTTTCTTCCTGATCCACTCCCATCCCATCTTCGCTATGTTCTTCCAGCACCTCTTCCAATGCCTCGCGCAGCGAATATTCGCGCTTCACGCCCAAGACTTCACGCACCCAGCCAATCAGCGAAAAGCGTGGTTCATGCGTAGTAGATTTTGAAGAAGATAAAGATGATTGCGACGAACTGAGCGGGTCAGCATCTTGAGCATTGGTCAGTGTATTTGATTCGTGAGAAGGCATAGTGGGTAAAACTCCTGAAACCGCAAGCTAGCGGATTTCATAAGGGTTTTCAACCCCCAACCGCGCCAGCACCTCGATTTCCAGTGCTTCCATGCGCTCGGCTTGCGCGTCATCCTCATGGTCAAAGCCCAGCAAATGCAACGCCCCATGCACCACCAAATGCTGAAGATGCGCCATAAATGTTTTGCCTTGCTCACCTGCTTCCTGCGCCACGGTTTCATAAGCTAAAATCATGTCCCCCAGCGTAATGCTCTGCACTTCTTGCTGCATCAGTTTTCCTTCCCGCCACAAGCGCGGCGCAAATGGAAAGGACAAAACATTGGTGGGTTTTTCTTTGCCACGAAACTGGCCATTTAGCGCTTGCACCTCGGCGTCGTCACTCAAACGAATGGTCAGGTAAAAATGTGCGCCTGCTTTGTCGGTTTGCACCGCACGCACCAAAGCACTTGCTGCCGCCCGCTCCACCACATGCCGCACATTGGGAAGCGCTGTTTTCCACGCGGCACAGGGTTGCTGTAAGGATACCGAAATATCAGATTTTCTAATCGGCTTAGTCATAATCAACTGAGAGTGGCGTTGCTTTTGTTCTACGAGCGAAGCTCAAGGCAAGCAGTGCGGAATGTAGATGAACTACATGAGCAGCCGCGCGCCCGCAGAGCGACAAGCAGTAGGACAAAATGAACACCGCTCTAATCGTCATCTTTGGTCGTGATTCCTGCATTTTTGGCTTGGCGTTTTTTCTCGTCCCATGCCTCGTAAGCTTTCACGATTTTTGCGGCCAGATCGTGGCGCACCACGTCCGTGTCACCAAAGCGAGTAATGCGAATGCCTTCAATGCCTTCGACCTTACGCACCGCGTCGGCCAAACCAGACTTCACGTCACGCGGCAAATCGCATTGCGACAAATCGCCCGTAATCACCATGCGTGAATTTTCACCCATACGCGTCAGGAACATTTTCATTTGAGTCGGCGTAGAGTTTTGCGCTTCGTCCAGAATCACAAACGCATTCGACAAGGTACGACCACGCATAAAGGCGAGTGGTGCTACTTCAATCTCGCCAGATTCAATGCAACGCTCCACTTTTTCCGCGGGCATCATGTCAAACAGCGCATCATAAAGCGGGCGCAAATAAGGGTCGATTTTCTCTTTCAAATCCCCCGGCAAGAAGCCCAGTTTCTCACCCGCTTCCACCGCAGGACGCGAAAGAATAATGCGCTCCACTTGGCGGTTCATAAACATGTTCACTGCCATCGCCACCGCAATGTAGGTTTTACCCGTCCCCGCAGGGCCAAGGGCAAAGCACATTGCCGATTCATGGAGCGATTTAATATAGTCACGCTGCACCAGTGAATAAGGCGTAATGGTTTTCTTTAGGGTTTTAATCTGCACATCGCCAAGGCCGTGGAACGCCATTTGTTCGGTGCGCGAAGGAGCAGCACCAGAGGCGGCCTTGCTATGAGTTTGGGAGGCAATGCGAATTTCTGCATCCACCTGCCCTTGGGTCAGTTGTTTGCCAGATTTGAGCATGCCGTATAAATTTTGCATCACGTTTTTAGCAATCTCGACGGATGCTTTGTCGGCACCAGAGATAGTAAGCAAACTGCCGCGACAGGCCGTGTCCACCCCAAACACCTTTTCAAGGCGAGTGAGTGTGGCGTCCTGCTCGCCATAAAGCGCGGGCAGCAGCGTGTTATTGTCAAATTCTAAAGCGAGGGTCGT
>JAIXRX010000176.1 GCA_027485005.1 Alphaproteobacteria bacterium | reverse complement strand
CTTTGGTAGAAAATATCAATCGGAATGCCGCCACGCGGATACCAGTAGCCTCCAATCCGCAGCCATTTTGGCACGACCGCGCTTTCAATGCGCTTGGCGATTTCTACGGTGCAAGCCTCATGAAACGCTCCATGATTACGGAACGAACCCAAGAATAATTTGAGCGCTTTGCTTTCCAGCAAATAAAGCTGCGGCACATAATCAATCACCAAATGCGCAAAGTCTGGTTGCCCCGTGAGTGGACAAAGCGAGGTAAATTCCGGACAAGAAAAACGGACCACATAATGTTTGTCAGGGTGCGGGTTATCCACGCGCTCCAACACTGCCGCCTCTGGCGTTTGTGGCAAATCAGACTTACCACCAAGCAGTGTTAGTTTATTATAAATGTTATCGCTCATGTTAGGCTTCCTTTATCTTGATAACTGGGTCTATCGTGCCGGCTTCTTCAAAGCCTTTGGCGCGCAACAAGCAACTGTCGCACTGACCGCAGGCTTCACCATTTGGCGCAGGGTCATAGCAACTGTGGGTTTGGCCATAATCAACACCCAAGCGCAACCCTTCTTTTATAATCTCAGCTTTACTCATGGTAATCAGGGGCGTGTGTAATTTAATAGGCATATTGCCTTCGACTGCAGCCGCCACGCCTTTATTAGCCATTTGCTCAAAGGCCGCAATAAAGTCAGGGCGGCAATCTGGGTAGCCGCTGTAATCAATGGCGTTCACGCCTAAGAAAATATCCCCCGCACCTGCCACTTCAGCGCAGGCCAAGGCATAAGAAAGAAAAATGATATTACGCGCGGGTACATAGGTGATAGGAATACCAACATCCATCTCTGCCACACTATCATGTTTAGGCACAGCAATATCCGCCGTAAGTGACGAGCCACCAAACACCCGCAAATCCATGGGCACAATGGTATGACGCTCAACACCCATACTAGCGGCCACACGCTTAGCGGCCTCCAGTTCAATCGCGTGGCGTTGACCATAATCGAATGAAAGTGCATGCAGTGCAAAGCCTTGCGCCTTGGCAATGGCAAGTACAGTCGTGGAATCAAGGCCGCCCGAAAGCAAAATAATAGCTGTTTTTTTCATGCTATTAGCCATAGCAAACCTTTAGGCAATGCCAAGGATTTTATGGAGTTGTAATGAAAGACGGTAGCCATATCTTTGTGCGAGTTTAACGGCATAGGCCATATTTTCGGCATTTTGTGCGCCGTCCTGCTCGTCCATGGGCTGCACATAAACAGGAATATTATGTTCTGTTTGCCCAAGCTCTTCGACACCCGTGTAGGCAAAGTCCCGCGCGGAAACAATGAATTTTAGCGCATTAATATGGGGTAATAAATCAGGACGAATAGGATGATAGCCCTGCCCCTGATTTTTCGGCGAACAAATAATATGTACACTTTCTGGTAGTGGCTGAAATAACGTACCGTTCGTTTCAATCTGCACCTGAAATCCTTTTTCAATCAGCGCTTCACACAAAGGTGCAATAGTCTGACGCATGGGTTCTCCACCCGTAATCACCACTAAATTTCTAGTGCGGCTCGCGCCAACCATGGAAAGCCCATGAACTTCTTGCACAATATCTTGTAAGCTAATCTCACGGAAACTTTCAAATTCTGTGTCGCAAAAATCGCACGCCAGATTGCAGCCGCCGAGGCGTATAAATACGGCGGGGTAACCAGCAAATGGCCCCTCACCTTGCAGCGTTGGGAAAATTTCTTGTACATCCAGCATTTGTCCGTCATTCATTTTGGGAGCTCTTTTGGGGTTTGTTCCAAACATTATCGCCATTCCTTTACCCGCGCTAAATGCGGCATATCATTATCATATGGTGTCTTAATTTTTTCCTCGGGGTCGTATAAAAATTTGGCCTGTGGCAAAGCGTAATAGCGTAGCAATGCCGCCAAATCATCTTTTACTTGCTGCACATAGGTTTCAACAGCAAGTTTTTCAGTGTCGTGCACCACAGTGCGTTTTGGCCCTTTAAGCGTCCAATATTCTAATGCACTTGCTGTTGTTGCCTGCTTTATCCCTTGCGCTGTAAATCCGCCCTCATAAGCAATGAGAGCCGCAATAGGAAGCTGCAATAATTGCTTTGATTTTATTTCTGCTGCAGAAATACCAGCACTATTTTTGCTCTTATAATCAATTACCCTCAGCGTACCATCTTCCATCTGGTCTATCCGGTCAGGAGTTGCATGCACAGACCATTGCTCCAACGCCATTTCACCGCGCTGCTCGAGCACTTTAGTGAGATGGGACGGGCTGTCCATTTCCCATATCAAGAAATTCTGCAACATAGAACGCCAGCTTTTTTCCCAGAAAATAGAGATAGATGCAGGAAGATTTTGTTCTTTCAAAACGGCCTCTGCAATCGCCCAGATCGCCTCAAAGCACGCATCAAAATGCTCGATATTCCTTGGTTCTTGCTGCTTCCAGCGCTGCAATACCGCATGCAAATGGGTGCCGCTTTCCTTGTTGGTAGGTGGGGCGTCTAATGGTTCAAGCGGGTTGATGCGTAAGATTTTAGACACATAGACTGCATAGGGGTTTCGTTTCAACCGCTCAATTGTGGTAGCAGAAATCTTGTGATTGGGCCAATGAATGGAGGATAAGGAGGGATCGGGCGGCGAAGTCATTTCTACATGGTCAGGGGCGTGAACATCCTTTCTCCAGTGCATAGCGGGGTGCGCTAAAATTGATATTATTTCGCTTCTCGTCGCATTGCTTTGGGCTTGCAGGCAGGCAAAAAGCCTCTCCAGCCAACGCGATGGCAGCGCAGGGCTACTACCAATTTTATGGCTGTAGGTGCAGAAAACTTCAGTGCTATGTGCCTGCAGATAAAAATCTAACGCTTGCTGACTGGTACGTTCTTGTAAGGAAGGAAGACCTGCTTGTGTGCGCATCGCTGCCGAAATCCAAGGCCCTGTACTACTCAATTCTGGCCAATGCCCTTCATTCAAGCCCGCCAAAATCACTCGATCAAAATGCAGCAAGCGTGCTTCCATACTAGACAATATCTCGATGCGTGGATGCGCTGCATAGACTTGCCGCACTACGCTACCCGCCAACATGGATTCAATCAGGGTGGGTAAATGTTCTTGGTGAATAGGGTTCATCTGTTGAGCAGCATCCAACCATTCAGCGCTCCATTGTTGCCACTGAGCGGCTTCTTGCGTATGCCACAAATGCACCTTACCTTGGTCATCCGTAGTTATCTGTTCCGTGAGCAATAAACTTTGTTTAAGCAAAACAGTGGCCGAAAGTGCTTCAGCATCGGCGCATAAATTGTCTGAATATTGTTTAAGTTTACGTAAAAGCAGTGACGATTCTTCGCTGGCATTGCCTATATAAACATCCCAATGCTTGTGGGAAATAACGGCATGACACTGCTCTTTTTCAAACAAACGGCTGGCCTGCAAGCAAGCTTCACGGCTAAAACCAACATGCACCAGCGGGTGCTGCAACAATGCTAAAATATGACGAGGTGAGGTTGGTTGCTGCATCCATTCAATCACCAGGCGCAGAATCACTCCACTCGGCGTATCTCTGAGAGCACTACCCGCCGAGCTTTGAACCAACACATCATAGCGCGCAAGAATAGCGCACACCTTGTCCATTAACGCGGTGGAAGGTGTTATGAGTGCTACCTTTTTGTTTGGATGTTCTAAGGTCTCACGTATAAGCAGCGCGATGGTTTGAGCTTCTTGCGCATCATTTTCATGATCTAATACAAAAAGATTTTCGGGTCTGACGCTTGGCTTTTCACGCCAGTTCTGCAGCCATTTTTCGGGATAAAATACCGATGGCCAAAAGCTGAGGTCTTTTTCTGATGGCACCATTATATCCACTGCAAGGCGTGGCATCTGGGCTTTTTGCAGTAATGTTTTAATTGCAAATTGTGGGTGTCCTGCGTCAATATCGTCCCATATATCATCAGAGATGTTGGTGTCTAATCCACTTAAAATCAGTGCGCCATTAGGCTGTTTGGCAATCGCTAAAAGCAGCGAAGCGGTCGCTGGCTGGCTGCCAGTACTACCCGCTGCAATCACGGGAAACGTATAATTGCCTTGCTGCAAACACTCCGCCAACAACCCAAGTACGCTATTGCGGCGTAGTATGGGGTCTGTTTTTCCCAATTCCGCTAAAACCTCCGGCCAGCCTTGAATAATCATGTGCAAATGAGGTAAAAGCACTTGCCAGTGTTCTGCCATATTTTCGGGTAGAATCTGACGAATCGCATGGGCAGAAATCTGCTGAGCATGGCATTCATCCAACAGTTCCAGCAAGTCATCAGCGAGTGCAAGGCTTTGAGCAGGTAATAAACTGCTATCCAAAGCAGACACTAAACGCTGCATACGCACACGACGCTCAGCACCACTTATCGCTGGTGGCAAAGCCAAATAACGCTCTGCTACCGAAGGAGTTGAAAGTAGTAAATGCTGAATCACTGGTTCATTTTCAGCTTCGGCCAGCGCCACAATACGCGGTAATATCATGGCTTTTTGTGCATGCGGCAAACAAGTAAGCATAGCATGAGAAAAGGCACGACAGGCACGGCGTGTGGGCAGAAAAATAAGCGCATCAGACGTATATTCTTGTGAAAAACTCTGCAAAAACCATTGCGCCAACGCTGGCAAAAAAGCAACATCTGGCGGAATCGTATAAATTTTTGGCATTGTTGCAGGGTTTGTCCCGTGCATTTCACACATCCTTAAGTATTTTTATGCCATATCTTTAGCATAACCTTTTCTCCATACCATTGATTTCATCATGACTCACTACACATTAGACCAAATTTTTACTGGCATTCAACGCGAACTGGAATGGATCTGGAAACAGCATGCCGCAGCAGGTCTATCAGGTAAGATTTGCTTGTATTCCGAGAAAGAGCAAGATGTCATTCGCGCTAAAGAACCAGGGTTACGCCTATGGTTTAATGCCGACGAGATTTTTGAAACAACTAAAAAACTCCGTCGTTATTATAATGACGGTGGCTTACCCAATAGTCCGCTGCTGCTTAATCCCATGGTGCATTCTATTAACGAGAATGGCTCCTATGAGCCAATTGGCTCAGGTATTTTCTGGGCCACTGCCCCACTTTTAGGAACCGATATTTTTGACCCCACCGCCCTTGATCGCCTGCATGAATTAGGTGCCATCACAGGCATTCTGAAACGTGGAGAAAATGCTCGTGCGGGCCTAAAAATCGTGTTGCCAACAACGGAAGTCGCGCAAGTCATCACTGAAAATAAAGTACAAGGTACATTGGAACTATTCTCTTTGGCGAATTTAAAAAGCGATATTTACGCTGACAAATATTTACTTGGTGGCTTAGTTTATCTTACTAAACACGGCGCTTACGAGGCGCCACCCGCTCAAGAAATGTTTAAAGCAGCCTTCGCAAACCCTGAAGCTGTTAGCCGCCAAAATTATCAAACATTGGCGGATGCCGCAGAGTGCTGGGTATCCTATGACCGCGAGCCATCGCTTTACGCAAAATTTGGCCGCAACCCTCAAAATATCGAGAAAAACCTGCGTTTTTATAATCTCTGCGCGCGGGATATTGCTTTGTTTGAAGCCACGGGCACGCAGCGTGCCAGCACCGAAGAACAATTTGAATTTTTGGTGGGTGGGTGGCTGCCACGCGGCGCGATTACGGTCATGGGGGCAACAGGTGGTACGGGTAAATCCTCCATGGCGCATCGTTTGGCCGTGATGACGTCGATTGATTGGAACGAGGACGAACACCCAACATGGCTTGGTGGGCCATTGCATAAAGACAAAGCCCAAGGGCTGGTGATTTATTTCTCGGGTGAAGATTCTGCCGCGATTGTCAATGCCCGCGCCGCGATGATTGACCCTGAAGGCCGCTCCTCGCGCCTCATGTTGCAGCATAATGATTTTGGTTTCCATCCCGATGGACAAAAACGTAATATCGGTGATTTCCTGCGTGACCTGCACAAACTGCCCGACATCTCGCTGATCGTGATCGATCCTGCCCGAAAATATCTTGAAGGGGATGAAGATGATTCGGAAGTGGTGAGTAACTTCTTTGAAGCGATTGAGGAAATTTCGATTAAGAAAAAATGCGCAATTGTGGTGGTACACCATTTGGCAAAACTTGCGCACCCCAAAGACACGCGTGATATTGTGGATTTACTGCGTGGTTCGCAGGTATTTATCGACCGACCGCGTGTAGTGATTGGTATGATGCGTGACGGTGCCTATACCGTGGTGGGCCTCAGCAAAAACAATATTCCGCCCAACCTTGGTATGATTCAAGGCGAGCGCCTGTTTGTGCGTGACGCTGAAAATCTGGATCTTATCTGGCTGCCTGGGCCAAAAGGCGTACGAACCTTCACTGTTTCAGAAGAAGAAATCGAGCAAATCAAAGCCGCAGCAGAAGCGGAAGCGGCAGCTCTGGACGCAAAACAATAAAAAAGAGAAGAAGCTTGCGGCTTCTTCTCTTTTTTAAAACATACATGCTCAATATCGTGTGCTTTGCACCACCCAGATACTATTAATGTCGTATGCTGTAGCTGATTTCGCCTCTTGACGATTTCTAAATAGCCCTACCATCGACGCATCAGACTCAACGAACCCTCTTAGAGTTGTCCCATCGGGTCTGGTGTATAGGAAAAAGAATACTCCCTCTTCAGGGGTGAAGTGTTTCAATGAACCTAAGGCGTTCGTTTCCGTAAACATACGGAATACGTCACAGACATCTTTGTCTGTTATGCCTCCCATAGTACTCATCCGCAGGTTTTTATACCCTGACATATGTTCAACCATTAGCTGAACAATTTTACCCACTCGCTCATCGTGGGTTTTAAACTTAAAATGGCAAGTGTCTCTCCATGCCATTTGGTCTTGAAGAGATGCAACCTTTGCATCAAGACTACTGTTGGCAGTCTTAAGTGAATCAATGGTTGCTTGAGCTTGCTCATTTTTTGAAGAGCAAGAAACGATAAATAATGCGGCGAATAGTAACGTTGCCGCGAAAACAAAATTTTTCATGTGTTGTTTTTTTATTGAGTGAAAAAAAATTGATTTAAACTCAAGCAATATACACGAGAGTGGCAATCAAATCCTGTGAAGATTTGATGACAATGCTGCCTAAAACAGCGTGTCTTTCGGCTTGGTCCATTGGGTGGCGGTTTGGCCAGCACTTTCTGGCGCTTCAAGCGCATCCAATCGCGCTTGCAGGGTTTTGACCTGCCGCACCAGCGCTGCCAAAGTTTGTTCCGCTGGGTCTTCACTTTCACGCATGGCGGGGGCTGCATAAGCGTCACAAAAATGGCCGTCCTCTGCCACAGGCGCGGGTTTAGCATTCACTGGGTGGGCCGGCACCCCCACCATAATTGCCGCTGGCGCGACGTCCCGCACCACCACGGCATTGGAGCCAATGCGTGCGCCATCTCCAATCTGAATCGCGCCTAAAAGCTGCGCACCAGCGCCAATCACCACGCCATTGCCCACTTGTGGGTGGCGCAGCGCGCCTTTGCTGTCATTTTGTGGGGCGACTCCGCCCAGCGTCACGCCGTGATACATCGTCACATCGTCCCCAATGCGTGCGGTCTCGCCAATCACCACGCCCATGCCGTGATCAAT
>JAIXRX010000163.1 GCA_027485005.1 Alphaproteobacteria bacterium | reverse complement strand
TCGTTGCGCGCAGAAAAAATTGGCCAAGAGCGTCTATTTGCTCATCCGAAAATTGACGTGGTGTGGGACAGCACAGTGGAAGAATTTCTGGGCACCGACAACCCGCCAAGCCTCACGGGGTTACGTTTGAAGAATACCAAAACAGGCGTGGAATCAGAACTTAAAGTGGATGGCGCGTTTGTGGCCATTGGTCACTCGCCCAATACATGGATTTTCAAAGGCGCGCTTGAGATGGACGAAACGGGCTATCTCATCACCAAAGCAGGCACCACTCAAACCAATATTGCAGGCGTGTTTGCGGCAGGGGATTGCCAAGACAAAATCTACCGCCAAGCCGTGACCGCCGCTGGCACGGGCTGTATGGCCGCTTTGGAAGCCGATAAATTTTTAGCGGGACACTAGACGTTTTTGTATTCGCTTCCGTTCGGTTCTTCTGAACCTCACATGAAGCGAGCTCAAGGCTGGCTCGGCCTTCTGGCCTCACATTACTAAGGATATGACTGACGCGGGATAATGATGGTGGCGCGCAAACCGCCCATCGGCGCATCGTCCAGATGAATCCGTCCGCCATGTGCATGGACCACTTCACGTACAATAGACAACCCAAGCCCAGCGGCTGCACCATGGTTTAAGTTGCGTGCTTCATCCAAGCGACGAAACGGCAAGAAAACCTCTTCACGCTGCACTTCAGGAATGCCTGGCCCATCATCCTCCACAATCACGCTCACAAATAATGGCGACACCGCAAGACGTAAGAAACAACGGGTGCCATAGCGCAATCCATTATCCACCAAATTCCCGACAGCGCGCTTGAAAGCATGCGGCTTCAGCGGAATCATCACATCATCATCCACCATCACTTCCACCTTGGCACCCAGCGCATGATAGCGCTCGGCCAGCGCACGCAAAACTTCCGCCACCGAAGTGGTTTTTGCCTGCTCTTGCGCCCCACCACTCACAAAATCCAGATACTCCGTCACCATCGCTTCCATGTCGCGCACATCTTCGCTCAAGCCCTTGTTCACCATGTCTTTGGGCATCATTTCCAACTGCAATTTCATGCGAGCAAGTGGGGTGCGCAAATCATGCGAAACCGCTGCCAACATCTCCGTCCGGGAATCGACCATGCGCTGAATGCGCTCTTTCATGGTTAAAAAAGCTTGTGAGGCCATGCGCACTTCCCGCGCACCATGGGGATGAAAATCAGGCAAATCAAGTCCTCGACCAAAGCGGTCCGCCGCCCGCGCCAATGATACAATCGGCCGCACCTGATTACGCAAAAAGAGGGTCGCGATGATTAAAACAAGAATCATGACGATTAGATTCACAATCAAAATCAGCTGAATCGTGGAGCTAGTCAGGCGTTTTTTAGAGAGCAAAAACGATAACTCGCCCTGCTTTAAATGCACCACCACCCGTACTGTACTATCATCCGCCATGCGCTCCAGCTCAAATGGCCGTCCTTGCAACCGCCAGAAAAGCTGGCTTTCTAAATCTTTGAGCGCGCGATCCTTCACCCCTGGGCGTGGCGGAATATCCTCGTGGGTTTTGGTGGAGGAATATTTGGCAAATAAATCCAGTGCTCCGCGCGTTTCTTCCAACCAGTCGCCCCGTGCAGAAACAGGCAAACGCTCAAAGCGCTGCGTGACCAGAGAAATCTCCCCCGCCACCGACAGCGCCAAATAGCGGGATATATTATCCCAGTGACGCGCATAGAAAAAATAAGTGCCAATGATTTGCGCCAGCAAAAGCGGCAGTGCCACAATCAGCAAAGTGCGGCCAAATAAGCTGCTGGGCAGCCACTTTTTCCACAATGCTTTTTCTTTTGCCATCTGACTCGCTCCTATGCCTGCTCAACACGCAGACGATACCCCGCCCCACGCACGGTCAATATATAGCGCGGTTGAGCGGCGTTGGGTTCAATTTTTTTACGCAATCGGTTAATCGCTACATCCACATGCCGCTCCGAGATATGCAGCGCCGCCGCCAGCGCCTCACGCCCCATAGGGTCGCCCATCGCTTGCGCTAATTGGCTCAGTAATGCGCTTTCCTGATCGCTCAGCATCACCACGTGATCTTGGTGGCGTAATTCGCCGTGTGCAGCATACCAAACATATTCACCAAAAAATACAGGGCTTTCTTTTTTGGGCCTTACTTTGTTTATAATATTCCGTAAGCGTAATAATAATTCGCGTGGCTCAAACGGCTTGGCCAAATAGTCTTGTGCTCCGGCCTCCAACCCTGCAATCCGTTCCTGCGGCAAAATTTGCGCTGTCAAAAGCAAGATTGGTAAAAGCGGCCGATGCTGCGCCAGCCATCCGGTCAGCGCCACACCGTTTTCTCCCGGCATCATCACATCCAACACGACGGCGTCAAAGTCCCAGAGTGGCAGTAAGGCCCTTGCATGTGCCGCATCCGCAGCCACACTCACATAATAACCTTCACGGGTCAGATATTCTTCCAGCAACCCGCGTAACCGCGCATCATCATCCACCACCAACAGGTGGGGGGCGTCGATAAAAGAAGTGGGTGCGTCTTTCTGCATCCCGCTCTTATACATGAATGTCTTTATTTTTTCAGCAGCAAATAAAAAGCGCCGCTTCCACCATGGGCGGGTTTGGCAGGTTGGATGGCCAGCACCTGTTCATTGAGTGGGGCGTCCTCCACCCAGCGCGGCAGTTTTTGGCGTAAGATTCCCATATTTTCGCGCCCTTTGCCGGTAATCACCAGCAGCACCCGCCCGCCTTGCGCCCGCACGTTACGTACCGTTTGGCACAAACGCTCAAACGCCTCTTCTGTGCGGTGCCCATGCAAATCTAAATGCGCCTCAATCGGTTTTTGGCCGCGTTTTAATTGCCGCGCACTGGCCGCATCAATGCGTGCATGTGCCCCCACTTTTAAGGCGGGCAAGGGCTTGGGGTGGGCTTTAGAAAGCGGCAATGGCGCAGCATCAATCGGGCGCGCAGAGGGTTTTTTGGTGGGCAGCACACCCATTTCTTGTTCAAACAAACACCCGTCATCCTGAGGATACTCCAGCATATCCGCTTCTCGCAGCGGCGTCACATGCTGCTGCGTATAGGCGCGCCAAATCCGCGCATCTTCAGCGGA
>JAIXRX010000117.1 GCA_027485005.1 Alphaproteobacteria bacterium | reverse complement strand
TACAATACCGAGATGCTCTATTTCCCCACCCATTAGGTAGCGCTACAAAAGCGGTGGCGTGCCCGACTGGATTCGAACCAGTGACCCTCAGCTTAGAAGGCTGATGCTCTATCCAACTGAGCTACGGGCACGCATGGGGCTGTTGTAGCGAATGTACGCGCACACGTCTAGAAAGAGTTCGTGAAATTATTTGCTGAGCAATACATCTCGCGCAGCATTAAGCTGGCGGGCGAGGACAGCGGAACCGCCTGTGTCGGGGTGCACGCGCGTCATGAGTTTGCGGTAAGCAGCCTCTATCTCTTCTTCCGTCGCGGCTTCATCCACCCCTAAAAGTTCCGCGGCATCCTTGCGCGTGATGGCAGCAGGTGCAGCAGAAGAATTGGCGGCGCGTTTGAAATAGAGATGATTAATGATGGGCGCAAAGGCCGAAAGAATACCCAGCACGCCAAGCAATCGGCCAAGCCCTACCCGCAGCATAAAGACGACAAAGGCGGTGATACCCGCCGCTGAAAGGATTTGTTTGAGGGGTGGCCAGCGCGGCTCAAAACGCCAGATGGCATAAGCCACCAGCAACGCTAAGCCAATAAAAAGAAAAATCACAGCCCCTCGTTACGACGCTTTTTCCAGCGACGGTTTGCTTGGGGGTGTTTCCGGCGTGGTTGGCTCGGCCGCAGAACGCCACGGCAAATTGCCCGACGCATTGCGAAGCGCTGCCGCAGCAGCCGAACGGATGGCCGAACCCGCCGACGTCATCGGAGCATTCGTCGCTTCACGCATCGATTCATGCGCCTCTGTTTCTGGCTCAGTGGGGCGGGTGGCCGCTTTGTAGGCAGCAGGAGAAACCTGTAGCGCTTCTTTTTCTGCGCTCACAGGCGCGCCACCAATGACCGGCGGCTTGGCGGCCACAGGCGTTGGAGTTGGGGTTGGGGTTGGAGCTGGCGCTGAAGGCTTTACTTCTGCTGTCACAGGAGCAGGCTGCTCACTATTGGAAGCTTCATGCCCGGTTTCTCGCGCGCGCATTTCTGCCACGCGCTCATCCACTTTCGGAATACGTAGGGTTTTGAGCAAATCGCGCACTTCTTGACGAGCAGCAATGTGGGACAAGGACACGCTGGCAGAACCGCCCGTATCCATCACGTCCAGCACCGTCAGACCTTGCAGAAACATTTCGCGGAAAATCACACGCTCAGAAAAACCGGGAGCCGCACGGAAACCAATACGGCGAGCGAGTTCGTTCAACACTTGGGTCATGAAGCGCTTATTGCGCGCATCGATATTGCTTAAACGGTTACGCATCACGATCCACTCAATCGAGCCGCCGTCACGCTTGGCGCGCAGCAATTTTTGCTCCCACACCATTTCGCTGTAAATACTTGGTTTGACAATTTTCAGGGTATTGCCATCCACATTGGCCAACACGTCCAAATCAACGAAGCTATCATTGATCGGAGTGATGATGGTGTCGGCATATGAATGTGCCAGACGGGACAAGTACGTGTCCGACCCAGGGCTGTCGATAACAATAAAATCATTTTCTGCCATAAGCACTTTAAGCGCACTGGTCAGACGTTCGCGCTCATCGGCCTCAGCTTCGTCCAGCACGTTAAATGGGCTGCGCTGCACCACAAAATGCTGCGGCAACGGCAGGCTGGCGCCATGATTGGTCATGGTGTTTTTGCGATTTTCAATATAGCGCGAGAGCGAACGCTGGCGAGAATCAATATCAATCGAGCCGATTTTAAAGCCAAGGCGCAGCAATGCCACAATGAGGTGCATAGTGGTGGTGGTTTTGCCAGAACCGCCTTTTTCATTACCAATGACAATAATGTGCGTTTTCTTAGGAGCACCAAAAGAAGGGCCAGCAGCGTTCATATCATTACCTACAGTGTGTGCAATTATTTGCATGTTTTGGGGATAAAACAGCCGTAACATATTGGCCACGCTAACGCAAGATTTTACCGTGGCGAACACTATCGCGACATTCTGTCGCCCACATGGCGCATGGCTGATGGCTGGCTCGGCCTTCTGGCCTCACTCATCGCAGAAACATTTGACAAAACCGAATGAATTAGTTAATAATAATTGCGTTGCGTCAGAATATCCGGCGCTGCATCTCCCCCCTTTTCGTCAGACGCTGCTTTTTTCAATGCAGGTTCGCGCATATTATGCGCCGCACGAAATTCCCCAATAAAAACGCAGTCATCCTTTATCCAACGAGTCTTTCCCATGAAAATTCAAGAACTTAAACGCAAACGTCCCGATGAACTCTTTGCTCTGGCGGAAGGTTTAGCGATTGAAAATGCTGGCTCCATGCGCAAGCAGGAAATTATTTTTGCGATTTTGAAAAGCATGGCCGAAAAAGACGAGGTCATTACCGGCGAGGGTGTGATTGAGGTCATGCAGGAAGGGTTTGGTTTTTTGCGCTCCCCTGAGGCGAATTATCTTCCGGGTGCGGACGACATTTACGTTGCGCCCAAATTTGTGAAACGCCACATGCTGCGCACCGGCGATACGGTGGAAGGCGAGCTGCGCTCTCCCAAAGAAGGCGAGCGCTATTTTGCGATGGACGCTATTATTAAAA
Organism: Alphaproteobacteria bacterium; assembly: GCA_027485005.1. Classification (GTDB taxonomy): domain Bacteria; phylum Pseudomonadota; class Alphaproteobacteria; order Rickettsiales; family JAIXRX01; genus JAIXRX01. Next base: position 16,369 of record JAIXRX010000117.1, on the reverse strand, counting down.
TCAATTTTGACGATCCTGAAGTGGCCCGCCAAAAAGTGAACTTCGACAATCTGATTCCGCTTTACCCCGAGTCGCGCCTGCATCTGGAAGTGGACCTGACCCAGTTGAAAGACAAAAAAGACCGCTCCATGCGCGTGGTCGACATTGTGGCGCCACTCGGCAAAGGCCAGCGCGCCCTGATTACCGCGCCGCCACGCACCGGTAAAACGGTGTTGTTGCAAAATATCGCGCACTCCATTGCTGCGAATCACCCTGAAGTGTATCTGATTGTCTTACTGATTGATGAGCGCCCTGAAGAGGTAACAGACATGCAGCGCAGTGTGAAAGGCGAAGTCGTATCCTCGACGTTTGACGAGCCAGCGACCCGCCACGTGCAACTCGCCGAAATGGTGATTGAAAAAGCCAAGCGCCTTGTTGAGCATAAAAAAGACGTGGTGATTTTGCTCGATTCTATTACCCGCCTTGCCCGCGCTTACAACACGGTGGTGCCAAGCAGCGGTAAAGTGCTGACGGGTGGCGTGGACGCGAATGCCTTGCAGCGCCCGAAACGCTTCTTTGGTGCAGCGCGTAACATTGAAAATGGCGGCAGCCTCACCATCATCGGCACGGCACTCATCGACACGGGCTCGCGTATGGACGAGGTGATCTTTGAAGAATTCAAAGGCACCGGCAACTCAGAAATCGTGCTGGACCGTAAACTCTCTGATAAGCGCGTCTTCCCCGCGATTGACATCACCAAATCAGGCACCCGCAAAGAAGATTTGCTCTATGATAAAGGTACGCTTGCTAAAATCTGGGTCATGCGCCGCATCATCAACCCCATGGGCCCGATGGACGCGATGGAATTCCTACTCGATAAGCTAGATGGGACGAAGAGCAATGAAGAGTTCTTCTCCAAAATGAACTCATAGGCGTAGCGTTTATTTTCTTCTGTGGAGTTGTTGATCAGCGGAGCTTGGCTTCGGTCATGTAGCGCCGTTACATGGTCAGGCCACGTTTGGTGGGTTTGACGCGCTTTGGCGCATGACCAATATAGCCCAGAATGAGGGCTTTGGCCAAAAACAGCACCAGCACCGAATTACCCACATGCCACATAAAATGCGTGCCGATGGGGAAATAATCGCAGACGGCTGCATCAAAGGTGCGGAAGGTAATGGCCGCTAAAAAAGTAAAGACCGCCAAAATCATATAATTCGCACCGCGCTTTTTCTCCTGCTTCATCATCACCCCAAACCAGATGAGTGCGCCCACTGCCGGCGCATAAATAATCGAACCATTCAGCGCCGCCTCCCCAAAAATTCGGGTGAGCGCAATATTAGCAAGGGTAAATAGCACCAAATATACCCCGACCTCTTTACGGCTCCAGCGGAAAACTTTGCGCAGCACGTTCCATTGGAAAAAATAAATCAGCAGAATAATCGGCAGCATGTCCGCCCAGAGCGACCAGCCATTAGCGAAAGTGTGCCACAACAAACTGCCCACGCCCAGCAATACCACCAGCACCGAAAGAAACAAAAAAGACGGATAATGTTTTTTGTGACGGCCATAAATATCGCGCCAATAAAGCCGCATGATGTAAAGGCCTGCAAAAATAATGCAAAAATTGGTGATGGCATTGACGGGCTCGGCCCACAGGCCTGGTGTCAGGCGCTCGCAATATTCGTCAATATGCTCATGCGCATGAAATAAGGCATCAATCAGCCCTTTATCCACCATGAAATTCTCGCCCCTGTCATTTTTTGTTTTTTAGTCTTTTCTATTTATAACAGAAAAATCAAAACATTTCAGTAGGTTTATCAAAAAGATCTAGCGTCGCCTTGCGTATCAAAAACTGAGAGATAATTTAAGGGGGGTGGATATTGATTCTACTCCTTCTCGTTTATGATAAAAAATGGTCAACGGCGAAAAGAGATAAAATCAATGTTCACGCCCACTTAAAAAGAAAATAAAAAATTATTTCTGAGAAATCTTTTTTCAGCGAGCCTATCGCTCGATATCTGCTAAAAGTCGCGCAAGCCTTTGTTATAATTTACTTTCGACACAGATTATTGTTACGTATTTTTTACATTCTGACGACATTTACATGAAGTTTTTAAGTGTAATTTAATGTTCACTTTAAGAAAAGTTAACCTTTGTGATATATCTTAAATCATAAGTCCACACATCCAACCAACTTTCTAACGGACTTATTTTAGAAAACCAACAAAGGGAGAAACCCCATGAATAAGCTAAACATCCTTACCAGCGTAGCAGCGATCGCCTTTACTAGTATTCTTAGCGCCTCACCTGCATTCGCACAATATGTACCAGCCCCTATCACCTTACCCGATTTATATCAGGACGACGCGGATGTTTATGTTAGCGGTGAGAACAACTCTGTTAATTTGGAACAAGTTGGCGCCAAAACAAGCAATGCAGCTATCGCTATTGGTAAGAATAACAAAAACTCTAATAACAACAAAGTTAATGTGATTCAAAACAACCAAGAAAGTAATTCAGCGAACGTAACGGTTAATGGCTCCAAGAATGATGTTCAGCTATTGCAAAAAAATAGTTATAACACAGCCAATATCAATCTCAATTCGGACAATAACGAGGTAAAAGCCAACCAAACTGGTATTGCCAATATCTTAGATGTTAAAACAAATGATAATGTTTCATTAAACGCTACGATAAATCAAGATGGCGTGGGTGGATCAGTTTTGGTTGACGCGAAATCCAAAGAGGCTTCTACCACAAATTTATTGGTAAATCAGTCGGGAACGCTCAATACGGTTGATTACAAATCCTCTAAAGGCAAAAACGATGTCACCATTAATCAAATCGGCGATAGCAACCTCATAAAAGCAAATGTTTCTGGCGGCCAATTAGATTTGGCTCAGGATGGCAGCAGCAATGCTATGGAAGTTGAGTCCTTTTCTGGTGGCAAGATTGATCTAGGCCAAAAAGGCGATAACAACAAACTTACTGTTGCTGGAACGAAAGTTAATGCCACCGCTAAACAAGTGGGCAACCAAAATCAGTTGTTAATCAGCGCAGATAGCAACGGATTCCTGAGTGCCGATGTTAAGCAAAATGGTGACCTCAACAAAGCTAAGATTTATAATTTTAGCAGTGGTGGTGAAGCCAACGTCGCGAACCTTACCCAAAATGGGAACAACGTTTCGCACATTACTTTCGAGGGAGGCAACACCGGAGGTAACGTGGCTAACGTCATCCAATCAGCAAATGCTGGGCATGTTGGCGTCACCATTGGTGGTACCAATAACGCAGTAACGGTTAAGAAATAATCTTAATCTTGATCGCGGGAAAGGGCACCTTGCGTGCCCTTTCCCAAAGATTTATCAAAATGAAAATCGCCAACAAAAAAACAAACAGAAACGGCGGATAACATGAAAATTTTATTTGGTAGTGTTTTGAGTTGCGCCTTAGGCGTGAGTGCGAGCACCGGCTTTGCCGCCGATAACCGACTCGACGCTTCGCTTCGCGGAAATAATAACGACCTTGAGCTGGAACAAGACGCTCGCAATACCATGAGGCTCGATGTAGATGGCCACAATAACCGCATCCCTGTGAATCAAAAAGGTAGCGGCCATTACGCACAAATCACGGTTGGCGGTGGCCAGCAACAGCATTTACAATACACGCAAGGCGGAAACAACAATACGCTCATCGCCAACACCAATGGAAACGCCAATCATCTGGCTATTTCACAACAAGGCTATCATTCGCGGGCGGACGCCACCCAATCAGGTGATCACAATCAGATTGACATCAATGATGGCAGTTCAGGTTCTGCTTTGGATATTGTACAAATCGGCAGTAGCAACCGCACCCATCTTAATGTGAATGGTCAAAACCATGTGGCTTCTATTCAGCAGCGCGGCCATGGCAATGCGGTAGACGCTTCCTTTCACGGCGATAGCAACCGCCTGGCCGCTGTGCAATCAGGAAACCATAACTATATCCATTCTAATCTGGGCGGTTTGCGTAATAGCGCCAGCATTCAGCAATACGGCTCTGGCAATTATGCGCATGTGTCTTCAGGGGGCGATAATAATCATCTCGATCTTTTGCAAGACGGCAACAACAACAGCGCAAGTTATGCACTTAATGGTTCGGGCATGAATATCATTCATAAGCAAGTCGGGAATAATATCTCGCAACCCCACATAACCTCAAATGATAGTGGCAAAACTATTACCATCACGCAGTACGCGCCGGGGCATTCTGGTTAAGTACGCTCACCAAAGATAGCCGAGCCTACGCGTACAATTGTCGCACCAAATTTAATTGCCTCTTCAAAATCACCGCTCATGCCCATGCTTAGTTCTGGCAACCCATGCTCAGCAGCCATCTGGCGCAGCAACGCAAAATGCGGCGCGGGATTGGCGTCAGCAGGCGGAATACACATCAGCCCTTCCACCGTCAGCCCATATGCTTGCGCGGATTTGATCAAAGCGTGGGCATCGGCTGGAATCACCCCACCCTTTTGTGGCTCTTCACCTGTATTCACTTGAATTAAAATCGGCACCTGGCGCCCCTGCTTTTGCATTTCCTTGGCTAAAGCCTCTATCAGCGAAAGTCTGTCCACCGATTGAATGCGGTCAAACAACGCGACCGCTTCTTTGGCTTTCTTGCTTTGTAGCGGGCCAATCATTTCTACCCGCACATGAGGAAAGCTGGCGCGCAGAGCTGGCCATTTATCTGCCGCCTCTTCCACGCGGTTCTCACCATATAATAGCAAGCCCGCCTGAATCGCTTCACTGATAATAATCGGCGGTTGAGTTTTGCTAGCCCCCATCAGTTTAATGGGGAATCCAGCCAATAAACGCTGCCCCGCTGCCACCGCAATATTTTCATTAACGTGCTGAATTTTATCTCTTATCATGCCTTCTAACCTTTCCATCAGCCCCCTCCTAACCCAACCAAACAACAGAAATAGGCTTATAAATCAATGGCAAAAACAAAAACTGTGCCTATTTCGCCACAAAAGGGTGAAAAGGCCGCATATTTATCCTAATTTTTGGTTGGAGAGCTTGCATAAGAGGGAAGACCTTTATACATACGTTTTCAGGTTAGGCAATGCGGGATACGTTTTGCACCTACTGGTTATAAACAGTTTCACAACTATAAATGGGAATTATACTATGAAAAACATTCTTCTTGGTACTTCGGCTCTGTTTGGCGCTGCAGTTCTTGCAACTGGCGCTTTGGCAGAAGATCCGAAAGTAATGATCGGCGGCGTTATTGACGCTCAAGCCGGTATCGTTAACGAAGATCGCGACGCTGGCCTTCGTAACGAAGCTTTCCGTTCTGACACGGAAATCAACGTTTCTGTTGCTGGTAAATCTGAAAACGGCCTCGGCTACGGTGCTGTTATCGATTTGGAAGCTGACACCAGCAACGACGCTTTCGGTCAAGGCGCTAACGCTTCTCGTACCTACGTTTACTTGGACGGCGCTTTCGGTCGTACCGAATTGGGTTCTGTAGAAGGTTCTGCACACACCACTCAAGTAACCGCAGCTAACATTGCTCGCGCTACCGGTGGTATCAACGGTGACTGGAACTTCTTCAACTCTCACCCAACCGGTGCTGATGTTAACTTCCTGACCGTTGCTGCTTTGCCTACCTACCATGGTAGCACCGCTGTATCTGGTGGCGATTTGATCACTGCAAACGCTAACAAATTCAACTACTACACCCCACGTTTCTCTGGCTTCCAATTGGGCTTGAGCTACACCCCAGATGCTGGCGTTCGTGGCCAAGGCCTCAACACCACCGGCACCAACGTTATTCGTAACGAAGCTAACGGTAACTATGAAAACATCGTTGACTTGGGCGTAAGCTACCAAGGCGAACTCAGCGGCGTAAATGTTAACGCAGCTGTTGGTGGCCAAAGCGGTGAATCTGAAAACGCTGCTCTGCAAGACTTGCAAGCTTACAACGCTGGTTTAGTGTTGGGCTACCATGGCTTCAGCATCGCTGGTTCATACGCTGACTGGTCTGATTCTGGTCGTGCAAACAACCAAGATCAAGATCTTTACACCTTGGGTGCTGCTTATGACTTCGGTCCTTTCGGTGCTAGCGTAACCTACCTCAACTCTTCTGTTGAGACCGGTGCAACCACTGAAAACGAATTCGACAACATCGTTCTCGGCGCTGATTACAAATTGGCTCCTGGCTTGACCCCATACGTTGAAGCATCTTTCTTCGACTTTGATGGCGGCTTGGGCACCACCGATAACGAAGGTTCTGTTGTTATCGTTGGTACCAACTTGTCATTCTAATTTATTAGAATCATAAGTTAAAAGATATTGGGCGGTAGCTTTTGCTACCGCCCTTTTCTTTTGTTGCATCAAGTGTCTTGAGATTTTTCTGCGTGGGGCTTATAACCCTCTGATGAAATTTTTATAAGGAACACTCATGCGTTACTCTTTCGCCTTTTTATGCAGCACCATTTTATTGCTCCCTGCGTGCGACACTGCGTTACCGCAAGGCGAGCAAACATTCCCCAAAACAGTAGAAGACCGCATGATCCTTGAACGCGGAAAGATTGGTGGCGGGGGCGGCTTATTTAGTTTGGGCGGCAGCAGTAAAAAAGATGGTAACGGTGGCCCATCCATCGGCGTGAGTGGCTATTTGTGGCGCGCGACACTCGACACACTTTCTTTTATGCCGCTGGTATCTGCTGACCCGTTTGGCGGCACGGTCATTACCGACTGGTATAGCCCCGCCGACAAACCAGATGAGCGCTTTAAAATTAACGCACTCATTCTTTCTCAGGAGCTCCGCGCCGACGGTATTAAGGTCAAGCTGTTTAAGCAGCTCAAAGACGCGAAGGGTAATTGGAAAGATGCGACCGCGACCGCTGCAGCTGAGCGTAAATTAGAAGATACGATTCTTACGCGCGCGCGCGAGTTGAAAGTACAGTCCCTCGAAGAAGAATAGACGAAAAACAATAGAAAGAATTCTACCATGACGACGAGCGCTGCTCCGACCCGTTTTCCTTTTCGTGATGCTGAAACCCGCTGGCAGGCAGCGTGGAACAGCGCCGCCGTATTTGAAGCCAAAGAAGATTCCAGCAAGCCTACCTATTATGTGCTGGAAATGTTTCCCTATCCTTCAGGCAATATCCATATGGGGCATGTGCGCAATTACTCGCTGGGCGATGTGGTGGCGCGTTCGCGCCTCATGCAGGGCTTTAACGTACTGCACCCGATTGGATGGGACGCCTTTGGTTTGCCTGCCGAAAACGCCGCCATCGCCAATAAAGTCGCTCCCGCCGCATGGACCCATCAGAATATCGCCACCATGCGCGAACAACTGAAATCGATCGGCTTATCCTACGATTGGACACGCGAATTCGCCACCTGCGACGCGGATTATTACCAGCATGAGCAGCGCTTTTTCCTGCAAATGATGAAGGCGGGGCTGGCTTACCGCAAAGAGGCCTTCGTGAATTGGGACCCGATTGACAATACGGTGCTAGCGAATGAGCAAGTGATTGATGGCCGTGGCTGGCGCTCTGGCGCACTCGTTGAGCGCAAAAAACTTTCCCAATGGTTCCTCAAAATTACCCATTATGCTGAAGAATTATTAAGTGGCCTCGACGAGCTGCAAGGCTGGCCAGAAAAAGTTCGCACCATGCAAGAACGCTGGATTGGCAAATCCACAGGTGCAGAGATTGATTTTAAAATAGTGGCCCTCGCAGCCTCCCCGAGCGCAGAAGCGCGAGCCAGCCTTGAGCCCGCTTCATGCGAAACGAAGGAGCGTTTCGCGGAAGCAAACGCAATAAAAGTCTATACAACCCGCCCAGACACACTCTTCGGCATGAGCTTTTGTGCGATTGCCGCGCATCACCCGATTGCCAAAGCGCTTGCCGAAACGAACCCTGAAGTCGCAGCGTTTATTGCGGAATGCGACCAGATGGGAACGTCTGAAGAAGCGCTAGAAAAAGCCGAGAAAAAAGGCGTGGATACGGGCCTGCGCGTGCAGCATCCATTTGATGCATCTCGTACAGCACCTGTTTACATCGCCAATTTTGTGTTGATGGAATATGGTACAGGCGCTGTGTTTGGCTGCCCTGCGCATGACCAACGCGACTTTGAATTTGCCACGAAATATCATCTGCCGATTTTGCCCGTTGTTTCTGGCGCACCAGAAACATTGACGGAAGCACATACAGGCGACGGCACGCTCATCAACTCCGATTTCCTGAATGGCCTGAATGTGGCCGAGGGCAAGAAAGCCGCTATCGCTGCCCTCGAAGAAAAAGGTGCAGGCAATGGCAAGGTGCAGTACCGTTTGCGTGATTGGGGCGTGTCCCGTCAGCGCTATTGGGGTTGCCCGATTCCGATGATTCGCTGCACCGATTGCGGGGACGTGCCCGTGCCAGAAGACCAACTGCCTGTGAAGCTGCCGGAAGACCCGAGCTTTGATAAACCCGGCAATCCGCTCGCCCACCATCCCACATGGAAACATGTGAACTGCCCGCAGTGCGGCAAACCAGCCGAGCGCGAAACCGACACGTTTGATACCTTCTTTGAATCCTCGTGGTATTTTGCGCGCTTCGCCAGCCCACAATCCAAAGACGGTGTGGACCGCGCGGCCGCCAAAAAATGGCTGCCCGTGAATCAATATATTGGCGGAATTGAACATGCCGTGTTGCATTTGCTTTATTCTCGCTTCTTTACCCGTGCACTGAAAGAAATCGGCGTGCTGGATGTGTCGGAACCATTCGCCGCGCTGCACACCCAAGGCATGATTTGCCACGCAAGTTATCAATCGCAGGACGGAACGTGGCTTGATCCTGATGAGGCATTGGAGCTGGCAAAGTCTCATATGGATCAAAAATTACGTGACGCAGGAATTACACCTGGGGCAGATCACTACGCAAAAGCAGGAATTAAAACTGGCCGCGTCGAGAAAATGAGCAAATCGAAGAAAAATACGGTGGACCCCCGCCATATTATTTCCAGCTATGGCGCGGACACGGCGCGCCTGTTCATGCTTTCCGACAGCCCGCCCGAGCGGGATTTGGAATGGACGGATGGCGGGATTGATGGCGCATGGCGTTATATCAACCGCGCATGGCGCATGGTGGTCGCACATCATGACGACATCAAAGGTATTACCCTGCCCGCGATTTCTGACAATCTGCCAGAAAACCTCGCTGCCCTGCGCCGCCAGACCCACGCCACCATTGCCAATGTCACCAAAGACATCACGCATTTCCATTTCAATAAATCGATCGCCCGCTTGCGCGAACTTAGCAACGCGATTGAACCATTGAATGATACCGCTGCGCTAAGCCCTGAAATTTGCGCGCAGACGCGTGCGGTGCGTGCCGAGGCTATGGATGCCTATCTTAAGCTCATCAACCCCTTCCTGCCGCATTTTGCGGAGGAATCATGGGCGCATCTCGGCAACAGCACCTTGCTTGCCGTTCAAAGCTGGCCAACCCACATCCCTGCGTTGCTGGTGGAAGAAAACATGACCATCGCCGTGCAGGTGAATGGCAAGTTGCGCGCCACGATTGAAGTGCCCCGCGCGATGGAAAAAGAAGCATTGGAGCAAGAGGCCATGAAACACCCAAATGTGGTGGTGCATCTGGAAGGCAAGCAAATCCGCAAAGTCATCATCGTCCCGCAGAAGATTGTCAATGTGGTCGCCGCTTAAGTCGCTTTGCGCGCTCACGCTGCTCTTGTCCCTTGCAGGCTGCGGCTTCACGCCTGTTTACGGTAAAAACAACGGGCTGAATAGCGCAGGCGCTAAAAAACTTGCCCAAGTCAGAGTGGAGCCTATCATTGAACGCGAGGGGCAGATTCTGCGCAATACCCTGCTCGATAAACTCAATCCGACAGGCACTTCGGCCCCAGCGGCCTACGTTTTGCAGGTTTCTTTCTCCACCGAACTAGTGCCCATCGCCATTCAAATTGACCGCTCAGTGTCGCGCTACACGCGCAATCTTTACGCCTCCATGCAACTCGTGCGCCTGAGCGACAATAAAGTTTTGCTTGAAAACAATATTCGGCGCACGGCAAGCTACAACGTTTCTAAGTCTGATTTTGCTACCTATGCCGCCTCCCAAGACACGGTACAACGTGGGATGCAAGAACTTGCCGCCGACATTGCCTTGCGGGTGGCCGACGCACTGGCTAGAGAATAGCCGATTATGAAAATTTCTACACGCGACCTTACCTCTTTCATCCAATCACCCCCACGCCATGTGCGTGTAGCGTTGTTTTATGGTGCGGATGAAGGCATGGTGCGTGAGCTGGCCCAAACGCTGCAAGCCGCGCTGCTTGGCCCGAAGGCCGACCCCATGAGCATCACCGAACTTTCTGGTGATCAGCTTTCCTCCGACCCCGCCGCTTTATCCGACGCACTGACGTCTTTGAGTTTATTAGGCGATAGCAAATTGGTGGTGCTGCGCGCACCCAATGCCGCCACTCCAAAAATCGTGCAGGAATTTTACGCTGAGAACACCCTGGGCGATGTGCATTTTCTCATCATCATGGCCGATGAATTGGCCAGCTCCAGCAGTTTACGCAAATGGGCGGAAAACGAGGATTTTACAGCGGCACTTGGTTGCTACCCCGACGAAGGGCCACAGCTGGAAGGTTTCTTGCGCGCCGCTTTGCAGGAAAAATCCATTCGCGCCACCCCCGAAGTGGTGCGCTACCTTGCCTCGCAATGGGGCGGCAACCGCAAAGTCACCCGTCAGGAAATCGAAAAAATTGACCTCTATTTGGGCAAAGAACAGCGCGAGCTAAGCCTGCAACTAGCCACTGACCTTGCGGGCGAAAATAAAGAGCTGAGCATGCAGGATGTGTCTAATGCACTGGCTGGTGCCGACAGTACCGCTTTGCTGCATCACCTACATAAACATTTCAAAGACGGCGAAGCACCGGTGGCAATCGCCCGTACAGCGCTTAAATATTTTCAGAAATTGCAAAATATCGCCGCCGAAGTCAGCGCCGGCACCCCGCTAGACGCGGCAGTCGCAGCTACTCGCCCCTTTTACAAACAGGCTCCACACACCAAGCGCCATGCCAGTATGTGGAACGGGGTGGCCGTGGCGGCAGCACTTTCTGATCTTCACGCGCTTGAGCTTGGCCTCAAACAATCTCCGCGCAATGCGGAGCAGCTGTGTGAAGAAAGCCTACTAGCTATTGCACTCAAAGCCCAAGGCCTAAAACGCGCCGCTTAATTATTTCCCCTCGCGGGCACCTGCGCTTGTTGATATACTAGGGAAAATCATTCCTTCATTTCAAGGCGCGCGCATGAAAAAGAAAAACGGATTCTCACTGGTCGAGCTAGCCATTGTTCTGGTGATTATCGGCCTCATCACAGGCGGTATTCTCACGGGGCAGGATCTCATTCGCGCGAGTGAATTAAATGCTACTATTGCGGATGCCAATAAATTCAGAGTTGCTGTCAACACCTTCAAGCTAAAATATAATAGCAAACCGGGCGATATGACCAACGCGCAATCTTATTGGGGCGTAAACCCAGGTTGTGCCACAGGCGCTGCTGGTACTGGCACGCAAACCTGCAATGGAAATGGCGATGGTCTTATTAGTGCTTTTGCACCAGGTGGCGGGCCTATGGAACAATTCTTGGTCTGGCAACATTTAGCGAATGCAGGGCTTATTTCAGGCTCCTACAGCGGGCGCGGCACCACTTATTATAGCTGCGTTGGTGGCACCAACTGCCCCACAGGGCGTATCGCGGATTTAGGTTTTTTATATATCTCATCCACCCCTTGCGTTGCAAATGATGGTAGCAGCACCTATTGGACGCGCAACAGCTCCAATCCATGCCTTGTCATTGGCGCTATAAACGGTGGTGCAGGGTGGCCAGGATATCCTATTTTTACTGGCGCTGAAGCCTCCAGCCTTGATACTAAAGCCGACGACGGCCGTCCTGGCAATGGTCAATGGCGAGCTTTCTGGGGCCCAGGCGGTTATCCGGGCGGTAGCAATTGTGCTGTGAATGCATCAAGCGGGGCAGCACTCACGAACGGAACCGCCGCTACCGCCGCCATCGCAGGTTACAGCCTTAGCAGCACCGCCGCAATTTGTTCGCTGCAAGTTGAAGATGCTTTCTAGGGGAAATCAATAATAATCTAGAAATCACCTGAATTTTATGACTCGCTCCTTCACCATAAGACGAGGTTATTTTTGTTTAGGCACAGCCCGATAGAGGGATTTGTTTTTGAGTTATACAAGGCGGTCAAGGCGAGAGTGAGGAAATGTAGAAAACGACATGACCGAACTTGAGCCGGCAGACCAACGCCATAAAAACAAAAAAATCCTCTAGAACGCGCCGCCTAAACGACGCAAAATATCATCCAACTGATGCAGCGTTTCATAAGAAAGAACGACCTCGCCCCGTTGCCCGCCATCATATTCATTGATGCTGACCTTGAGGCCCAGATTTTCACACAAGGTTTCTTCCAGCGCGATCACGTCAGGGTCTTTGGGCTTCGTGTAGCCACCTGCCTGCGACTGGCCAGCAATCACTGGTGCAGCAGCGGGCATTGCCTCAGGGGCACGCGCAGCAGCAGACGGCCGCGGTTTTCTCTCAATTTGGGGCAAGCCAGCACGCGCAAGATTTTCTGCTTGGCGCACATTCAAACCACGACGCACAATTTCTTCTGCTAGTTCTTCAGGTTTTTCAGCCTTCACCAGCGCACGCGCATGGCCGGGCGTTAGCGTGCCCTCCTCCAGTTTTTCACGGATAGATTTTGGCAAGGAAAGTAAGCGCAGCATGTTAGCAATATGCGAACGGGATTTGCCGAGTGTGGCCGAAAGCTCTTCTTGCGTATAGCTGAATTCATCCATCAAACGTTGATAACCATACGCCTCTTCCATCGCGGTCAGGTCTTGGCGTTGCACGTTCTCCACGAGTGCCAATTCCAGCGCGTCTTTGTCGTCCAGTTCGCGCACCAAAGCAGGGATCGTCGTTTGTTTTGCCAGCTGCGAGGCGCGCCAGCGTCGCTCCCCCGCAATAATCTCATATTTGCCTTTTTGTTCTGGATGCGGACGCACAATAATCGGCTGCATCACGCCTGAGCGCGCAATGGATTCAGAAAGCTCTTTCAACTGCTCATCAGTAAAGCGTGTGCGTGGCTGAAAACGTCCCGCGATCAAATCCTTTACCGAAAGATTCATCAGGCCGCCCGCTGGATTTTTAGCTTCAGGTGCGCTTGGGGCACTTGGTTTATTATTGCTGTAATCCTCGGCCATCAATGCCGAAAGTCCCTTACCTAATTTTCTATTGGCCACCGCATTCATCGTTTCATTCCTTATTTCTAATTGAGTCTGTTTATTTCACTATGCCGCCGCAGGTTCTACGCCGGAAGGGGATTTTTTCGTTGTAATTTTTTCGCGCTTCAAAAGCTCACTGGCTAGCGAAAGATAGGCGCGCGAACCCGAACACTTCAAATCATACACAATCGCTGGCTTGCCGTGAGAGGGCGCTTCCGACATTCTTACGTTGCGTGGAATCACCGTTTTATAAACAAGCTCACCCAAAAATTCGCGCACGTCAGTTTCAATTTGTTCGGTCAATTTATTGCGTTTGTCATACATGGTCAGCACCACGCCTTGCACTTCCAAACGTGGGTTTAAACGCTGGCGCACTAGCTCCACGGTTTTGAGCAAATGGCTCAAGCCTTCAAGTGCAAAAAATTCACATTGCAGCGGAATGAGAACCGCGTCCGACGCCACCAACGCATTAATCGTAATCAAACTCAAAGAGGGCGGGCAATCAAACAGGATATAATCATAGTGCGTTGCAATCTCTTGCATTGCGTTACGCATACGGAATTCACGTTGCTCTTCCATCACCAGCTCAAGTTCAGCACCAGATAAATCAATGGTTGAAGTGATCAAAGAAAGCCCTGGAATTTCCGTTTTTACTTGCGCCTCATCAATCCCCATACCATTCATCAAAACATCGTAAGACGTCTTGACTCGGTCCGCGCGCAGCACCCCCAAACCCGTGCTGGCATTGCCTTGCGGGTCAAGATCAATCAACAATACTTTTTTATGGATGGCCGCTAATGCGGTGGCAAGATTGACAGCGGTCGTGGTTTTGCCCACACCACCTTTTTGGTTCACAATGGAAATCACGCGTGGCGAAGATTTTTTTTGCATCTGCTCGTTCCTCTGTCTTTATATCGACGACTACTTATTATATAGGTCGCTCTATTTCATTTTAATCTGCGTTAGACGAAGCAGGGCGCCCCCCTCCCCTAACGCACTAGGAAATATTTCCTCATTAAATTCATAGGCTTGCCTTGCTTCCACCACCTCTTCCGTGTGGCGCTTTCCTTTATGGAATAACAAGACCGTTTCTGTATGGCGAAGTGGCGCGGAAAAATCAATCAGATTTTTAAGGGAAGCCAAGGCTCTGGCCGTAATGACATCTTGTGGATTGGCACCCAAACTCTCTAATCGTTGGCATTTTACAACCAGATTTTTTAGTCCCATTTCACGCGCGGCTACTTCTAAGAATGTACATTTTCGTTGGTCACTTTCTATCAATGTCACCATCGCGTCCGGTCTAGCGGCGGCCATCGGCAATCCCGGCACCCCACCACCCGAACCCATATCAGAAATTTTTATTTCACCTTTTGGCAAATATTCTAACCCCTGAAGGCCATCAAAAATATGTCGCCCCCAAATATCCGCCTCGGTACTATCGGCGATCAATCGGATCGACTTATTCCATTTTAAAAGTGTCGCCACATAGATTTCTAATTGTGAAAATGTTTCACGTGAAACATTTTCATCCACAATTTTTTTATAATCGCGGTGGGGCAGGGGGGTCATTACGCAATTTTTTTGGAGGCCTGCGCCCCCTCACCCCGACGAATATGAATAAGCAATGCCATCAAAGCGGCAGGGGTCATGCCCTGAATTTTCTTTGCCTCGCCGATCGATTTAGGGGCGGCAGCCGCCAGCTTTCCACTCAACTCTTTCGACAAGGACGGCACCATATTATACTGAATCCAATCAGGGATAGGGTGGCCATCTTCGTCCTTCAGGCGGTCAATTTCCATGGCTTGCTTATCGATAAACCCTTGATACATCGACTCAATTTCCAATTGTTGCCATACATCTGGGCGAGTCTGTTCAAGCTGCGGCCAGACGCTCAAAAATGTTTCACGTGAAACATTTTGGTAAGATAAAAGGTCTAAAGCCGTCCGACGAACCCCATCCTGATTGATTTGAATCCCGAATTTTTTGACCTCATTAGGGGTCATCGAGAGACTCAAAAATGTTTCACGTGAAACATTCAGGGCGTTCAATTTCTCTAAAAATACATTTTTGCGACCATCACCCACCACCCCAATCTCGATTCCGCGAGAGGTCAAACGAAGGTCAGCATTGTCCGCGCGAAGGGTCAGGCGATACTCCGAACGGGAGGTGAACATCCGGTATGGCTCATTGGTTCCAAGGGTAATAAGGTCATCAATCATCACCCCAATATAACCCTCACCGCGATTAATGGTGAACTCATCCTCGCGATTCATGGATTTAAGGGCGGCATTGATACCGGCGATCAACCCCTGCCCACCAGCCTCCTCATAGCCCGTGGTGCCATTGATCTGCCCCGCCAAGAAAAATCCTGAAAGGCGCTTTGACTCTAGTGTTGCGCGTAGCTCACGCGCATCCACATGGTCATATTCAATCGCATAACCATATCGTAAAATCACCGCTTTTTCGAGGCCGGGAATGGAGGCAATAATCGCGTCCTGAACATCCTCCGGAAGAGAAGTTGAGATACCATTGGGATAAACCGTATCATCGTCCAAACCCTCAGGTTCTAAGAAAATTTGGTGGCGCTCTTTGTCGGCAAAACGAACAATTTTATCTTCAATCGACGGACAATAGCGCGGCCCCCTGCCCTCGATTTGCCCCGAATACATAGGCGAGCGATGGAGATTGGAACGAATCGCTTCGTGGGTATTTGCCCCCGTATAAGTAATGCGGCATTCAATTTGTGGCACGGTAATTTTATCAACCATATAGGAAAATGGCACCGGAATCGCATCCCCATGTTGAGGTTCTAAGGACAACCAATCGATCGATTTTTTACTTAGGCGCGGCGGCGTTCCTGTCTTTAATCGACCAAGCTGGAAGCCAATTTTTTCTAATGTTTTCGAAAGCCCGAGGGTTGGCTTTTCACCCACCCTACCCGCTGGAATTTGTTTTTCACCAAGGTGAATCAAGCCACGCAAAAAGGTGCCCGTGGTGAGGACGACGGCGAAACATTTCACCGCTCGACCATCCAATAATTTCACCCCAGCCACCTTGCCATCTTCGATGACAAGATCATCCGCCTCAGCCTC
>JAIXRX010000048.1 GCA_027485005.1 Alphaproteobacteria bacterium | reverse complement strand
ATTAAAGAGATTGGTATTCAAGCGCGCCGCGATATTCAAAAAGCGCTGGATTGCAAAGTGCGCTTAAATTTGTTTGTGAAGGTCGAGCCGCATTGGCGCGAACAGCCAGAGGCGTATCACCATTTTGGATTGGAATTTAAAGCCAAGAAGTAACGAGGTCAGCAGACCGAGTGAGCCTTCAGCCCGCTTCATGTGAGGTGCAGCAGTGCCAAACGGAAGCAAACGCAAAGGAATCTCATGCAACTCACCGAAACAGGGATTTTGATTTCTGTGCTGCCGTTTTCAGAGCGTGACGCAATTTGCCGTGTTTTTACGCGCCGTCATGGAGTGTTGGCGGGTATGGTAAAAGCAGGGCTGACTAGTAAGCAGCGTGGTAATTTGCAGGTGGGCAACCATGTGCAGCTGCAGTGGCATGCGCGACTTGCCGAACAACTCGGCACGATGACGCTAGAGATGCTACACCCAGTGGCCGCGCGCGTGATGGGACATAGCGATAAATTGCAAGCCATGCTTTCTGCCTGTGCGTTGATTGAGCGATATTTTGGAGAGCGCGAAGCGCATCTCGAAACCATGCATGCGCTAGAAAATTTATTGGAAGCGTTGATGGGCAGTGGAGCAGGGTGGCTGGCGCTCTATGTGCGATTTGAAGATGCGCTGCTGAAAGATGCTGGATTTGGTTTGGATTTAGAGCAATGTGCGGCCACGGGTGCGCGCGAAAATCTGGTCTATATTTCGCCTAAATCGGGCTGCGCAGTAAGCGCTGAAGCAGGGGAGCCCTATGCCCAGAAGCTATTTGCGCTGCCAGAATTGTTGAAAAACCCTGCGATTCATGAGATTTCAGTGGCACAAACCATTGACGCGCTGCGGATGACAGGCTATTTCCTTGAAGCGCGGTTGGTGGCGGCAAGTGGCCGTGAATTGCCCGCTGCACGTGTGCGCTGGTTGCAGCATTTAGAAAAATCACAACGCGCCGCATCATAAAAAAATAGTTCAAGGAAGTAGATTATGGCTAAAGCCCCCGCACAAGATATGATGATTGACGATGTGTCTTTTAAAGACGCGATTGGCGAACGCTATCTGGCTTATGCGCTTTCCACCATTACCTCTCGCTCGCTGCCGGATGTGCGCGACGGCTTGAAGCCGGTGCATCGCCGTTTGATGTATGCGATGCTGCAATTGAAACTCGACCCTGCTTCGGGTTATAAAAAATGCGCCCGTGTGGTGGGTGACGTGATCGGTAAATACCACCCGCATGGTGACACAGCGGTGTATGAAACCATGGTGCGTTTGGCGCAGACCTTTGCGGTGCGTTACACGCTGGTGGAAGGGCAGGGCAACTTCGGCTCTATTGACGGCGATAATGCGGCTGCAATGCGTTATACTGAAGCGCGTTTGACCGATGTGGCCATGGCGTTGATGAAAGATTTGAACGCGGACACGGTAGATTTTCGCCCAACTTATGATGGCTCGGAAGAAGAGCCGCTGGTGTTGCCAGCCGCATTCCCGAATTTGCTGGCGAATGGTTCCGAAGGGATTGCGGTGGGTATGGCGACGTCCATTCCACCCCACAATGTGGGCGAGATTTGTGACGCGCTGCTTTATTTGCTGAAAACGCCGAACGCGAGCATTGAAACGCTGCTCAAACGCATGCCTGGGCCAGATTTCCCAACCGGTGGGATTATTGTAGAATCAGCTGAAAGCATGTTGAAAGCCTATGAAACCGGCCGCGGCAGCATTCGTTTGCGTGCGAAATGGGAAGTGGAAAAACTCACCCACGGCAACTACCAAATCATCGTAACTGAAATTCCGTATCAGGTGCAAAAGTCGCGTTTGATTGAGAAAATGGCCGAGCTCTATCGCAATAAAAAATTGCCACTGCTGGGCAATATTGCCGACGAATCCGCCGAAACTATTCGCATGGTACTGGAACCTAAAAACAAACTGGTTGCGCCTGAAATTTTGATGGAATCGCTGTTTAAAGTGACGGATCTTGAAACGCGTTTTTCGGTGAATCTGAATGCCTTGACAAAAGACGGCCTGCCACGCGTGCACAATCTGCGCGACATGCTGCAAGCCTTCCTCGACCACCGTCAGGAAGTGTTGGTGCGCCGCTCGAAATATCGCTTGGACGTGATTACGCGCCGTATGGAAATTTTGGAAGGCTTGTTGATTGCCTATCTGAACCTCGACGAATTGATTGCGATTATTCGTGGCGAAGATGAACCCAAGCCAAAAATGATGAAGAAATTTGGCCTGACCGATGTGCAAGCCGAAGCGATTCTGAACATGCGTTTGCGTTCATTGCGTAAGCTGGAAGAGATGCAGATTAAAGGCGAGCATAAAGAGTTGAAAGCTGAAAAAGCTGGCTTGCAAGCCTTGCTGAAAAGCGAAGATTTGCAGCTGGAAGTGATTGGCGAAGAAGTGAAAGCCATGAAGGCGCAGTTTGGCAATAAACACCCAGACGGCAAGCGCCGCTCTGAGCTTGCGGATGCTCCTGCGGAGATGGATATCAGCATGGATGCCTTTATTGAGAAAGAACCGATTACGGTGCTGTGCTCGAAAATGGGTTGGATTCGTGCGCTCAAAGGCCATGGTGACGATGCGCTGAATGCCAAATACAAAGATGGCGATGAAGCGCAATTCCTGCTGCGTTTGCAAACAACGGACAAGCTGCTGGCCTTTGCGTCAGACGGAAAATTTTACACGCTGGCTTGCGACAAATTGCCACGCGGCAAGGGCTTTGGCGAGCCTGTGCGTTTGATGGTGGACATGGGGAATGAAGAAGAAATCATGACCCTGATTCCATATCAACCAGAAGAAAAATTATTGCTGGTGTCAAGCGTAGGCAAAGGCTTTGTGGTAGAACAAAAACAAGTGCTGGCACAAACCAAAAGCGGCAAGCAAGTGTTGATGCTGGCGGATGGCGCAAAAGCGATTGGATGCTTGCCAGTGGAAGGCGATAGCGTGGGTGTGATCGGCACTAACCGCAAATTGCTGGTCTTCCCAATCGACCAAATTCCGACCATGCAAAAAGGCCAAGGTGTGACGCTGCAAAAATATCAAGGCGCGCATTTGTCAGACGTGAAAATTTTCAATCTGGCAGATGGTTTGACATGGCAACTCGGTGGCGGACGTATTCGCCACGAAGTGGATGTGCGTCCGTGGCTTGGCAATCGCGCAGGTGTGGGAAAAATTCCGCCGGCAGGTTTTCCTCGCTCTAACATCTTCGAATAGGTGAATGGTTTTTCTTTCGTCCTACAGTTTGTTGTGCGGTGGACTCATCGATGCTCATGTAGCGCTGCTACATTCCGCTCGTTTCGCCTTGCACGCCTACTGTAGAACAAAATTAAAACCATTCAGATTTCTTATAAGTGAAATGCCAAAGCGCAGTAGCGCTTAACAGCCCTGAGCCACACTCATGTGGCGGGAGTAGGCCGCCACGGAGTGAAATGCACAGGCACTGTCACAAAAATTTAACAAATCTCTGCTTAAGCGAAGGGCCTGTTTCGCGTATATTCCCTCCAAGTCAAAAATAACTTTTGGAGGAAACACCATGTCGAAGATCATTACTGCAGCCAGTATCAATACCATTCCAAGTGGTGAAAATATTTTGGTTACCTTGGATGAAAAAGCGGAGGGCGCAGAGCTCACCCTTAAAACATTAATGCCTGTGGCAGTGTTTAATGAAATTCAAAAAGTTGCAGGGGAAATTGCTTCTAATACGCCGCGCCCTGCAGCGAATCCGCATGTTGACTTCTCTGGGGCGATTAGCACTGCGCTGCAAGCAGCTTTTATTAAAGCGCATGCCGCCGATGTTCCTTTTCAACATATTCAAGCGGGGACTCCTGCTTACAGCGCCTTGCAAAAGATTGCTGCTGAAAAACAATCGCTTGGTTATGGTGAATTGGTCAGTGGGTTCAAGCATGTGGCAAAAGGTAGTGTACATTGCGCACCAGAAGCTGCGCCAACCACGACATATGCGACTCATCCACACATGAATACAACTGGCATGGTGCATCATGATCCAGCTGCTATTACCAATAGCGCGCCGCAAGATGTTAAATATTCAAAGCCGATTGTTGAATCGGCTGCTCCGCATCCTGATACTGTCACAGCAAATACTTTCAGCGCGCCGTCAACCACGAGTGAAGTTGGTTTTAGCCAAACGACGGTGAGTGCGGCGCCTACGACGACAGGAGATGCTATCAATCTTTCAGCGCCAGTGATTGGGAATGTGCATCATAATCAGGTGACGCTGCCGAACAGCGAAATTGCAGGAGGGGCTGGATTCAATTCAGTTTCAACGACTCCAGTATCACCTTTTTCAGCGCCATCTAACACGGCCATATCAACAAACCCGCCAGTCGTGGGGCCGCACACCGCGCATGTGAAGGGTGCTCAGCCTCCAATCGCGCATGTGCATCATAATTTAGCGACTGGCACGGGCTACTCAGCGCCGACTGGCACTGGCCCCATTGGCCATTTTACTAGCAGCTATGCGAACAATGTTAGCGCAGGTGAACGCACACCCTAGCTAATCAAGCGCTCCTTGGGGAAGCGGATGGTAACACGTTTGGGTTTGCCGGGAATATTCTCGATATCCATCGTTGCCTGATGCATCGCCAGCAGTGCTTTTGTTAACGGAATCCCTAATGAACTGAGGCCCGCAAGCAGGTCGGTGGAAGCATCGATGTCTTGCGGGTCTGATTTTTTGACCGCATTTTTATTGCCATAATCGGTAAAGCTGATGACAAATTCTGCGCCCGATTTACTACTGCTATCGAGCGAAGATTCAATCAGGATGGTGCCACCAGAAGGCGTGTGGCGCACCGCATTAGAAAGCAAATTCATTGCAATTTGTTTCATGCGGTTTTCGTCCATTATCAGACGCGGGAGGTTTTCTTCCACGCGCAATTCCACATTTACCCCACGCTGTTTCAAATCATCCGCTGCATGACGAATCGTTTTGCTCAGTAACGTTGGCACATCGATTGGTTTTTCATGCAACTCGCTGAGGGTCGCTTCGGCTTTTGAAAGCGAAAGCACATCCTCAATCAACACTTTGAGCGCATATCCCGCACGATGAATATCCACCGCATATTGCCAGTAGCGGCTGTTTTCTAGTGGCCCGTAAAGCTGATTTTTCATGACTTCGGAAAAACCCACAATGGTATTAAGTGGGGTGCGAATCTCACTGCTCATGGCGGAAAGAAATTCGATTTTAATGCGGTTGGAAAGTTCAGCGGAGTCCTTCGCTTTGCGGAAAACCGAGAGCTTATTGCGCTGTTCTTGTTCTGCTCGCAAACGTTCACCAATATATTGCGCGACTTTGTGCAATCGTTGCGAAAGTTGCACCACTTCACGTGGGCCTTGCTGTACAGGTTCAATGTTCAGCTCGCCACGGGTAATATGGTCCACCATCTCAGACAGTTGCAAGACAGGATCAATCACCCGCGTGCGAATCATCCACAAAGACAGTATTAGGAAAATACCCACCAGTGCAGCTTGCACCAATTTAGGCAAAATATATTCCTGCACGTCAGAAAAGCTGATGGGGCGGTTAAGTACGAGCAACTGCACAAATGGATAGCCTGCGGAAACCTGATAGATAGAGAATATTTTTGGCTTGTCTTCGCTAAACCATTCACCCGTTGAGATATTGCCCGTGGTGTGTGCTTCCAACTTCAATGTTTGCAATAAGGTGGAAGGGAAGAAGCGCGACATGAAATCTTCGTCTTTATTCGATTGAATAATCGGCAGGAAGGTATTGCTCACCACTGCAAAATCAACATCTTTGCGTTGGATAACAGTTTTTAGTTTGTCTTCAAGATTTTGCAGATCAATCGCCACCAGTAATGTACCGAGATATTTGCCAGTATAATCATTGATACCCAATGCAACAGGCAATACCCGCTTGCGTGAAATACGCGCATTGTCAATTGGGCGTCCGATTTGTACTTTCCATGGGCTGGTCAAACTTTTTTTCATGTAGTCGCGGTCAGATACATCGACTGGTTTAGCGACCACACCGCGATTGCTGCTCACGGCGAGTTTTTGGTCGGCATCAATCCATGACAGTACCGCATTGATGGATTGATTGGACTCAAACGCTTTGAGTAGACGTGCGATTTCTTCCTTATTTTGAGGGCCAACATGCACAATCTGGCGGCCCAAAGATTCAAGTAAATAGGATGAATGTTCAAGTTCGATAATCAGCGCGCGGTCAGAACGCGTAGCTTCGGTTTCCATGCTTTGCAGCAGATTTTGCGAATAATCTTCCAGCGATTGATAAATGACCCAAGTGGACGCCAGAAGAAACAAAACCACCGTCACAAAAGACAGTAGCGCAAAATCTTGTAAGAGCGAGGTGCGTGTTTTGACGTTCCCCATGAATATCTCCCTTTATGCTTTTTTATTTTTATTTGTGTTTTTGTTGTAGTTCAGACTAGCAACAAAACAAAAGGCGCACCAAGCATTTTTCAAGCTCGATACGCCTTTTTCTGTAAACTGTCACACGTCAGACGCTATGACGCTTCCTTTTCTTCATTGTGGATGCCCAGCATTTTTAGTTTGCGGTGAAGGGCGGAGCGCTCCATGCCCACAAAGGTTGAAGTTTTGGAAATATTGCCACCAAAACGCTTAATCTGCGCACCAAGATATTGTTTTTCAAACAGCTCGCGTGCATCTCGCAGGCACATAGACATAATGTCTGTATTGACTTCTGGACGCATCATGAACGGGCTGGATTCAAACAATTCTGCTGGCAACATGTTGGAGCGAATCGGGGTGCCTTTACCGCCTGGCGCCATAATCAACACCCACTCCATCATATTGCGAAGTTGACGAACATTGCCTGGCCAGTTGTAAGATTGCAAGACAGCCAGCGCGTCTTCCGTAATATCACGCGAAGGCAAGCCAGAAAGCTCACTCGCACGACGCACAAAATAGCGGCAGAGTTCGGCAATATCTTCGCGGCGCTCGCGCAAAGATGGCATTTTTAACGGCACAACATTGAGTCGATAATACAAATCTTCACGGAAGCGACCCGCTTGAATCTCAATCGATAGATCGCGATTGGAAGCAGCAATCAAGCGTACATCCACATTAATCTTTTTGTTACCACGTACGCGCTCAAAAGATTGTTCCTGCAAGGCGCGCAGGATGCGGCTTTGGGTTTCCAGCGGCATGTCGGCCACTTCGTCGAGGAACAAGGTGCCGCCATGGGCTTGTTCAAACATACCAACATGTTGAATGGTACCGTTAGGGCCACCTTCTTCCATACCGAACAGCTCAGCTTCCACACGGTCGGGTGAAAGGCGGGCGGCGTTAAGCACCACAAAAGCATTGTCGGCACGTGCAGATTTAGCGTGAATTAAACGCGCCACAACTTCTTTGCCTGTGCCCGGTGCACCAGTGATAAGGACGCGTGAACTGGTTGGCGCCACTTTATCAATCGATTGACGGATGGTGGCAATGGACTGCGACGAACCAATCAAGTCGCTTTCTGGTTTGCCACGCAATTTTAATTCATGATTTTCACGGCGCAAACGAGACGTTTCAATCGCCAGATTTACCACATGTAGAAGGCGTGCTGATTCAAATGGTTTCTCAATAAAATCAAAAGCGCCTACTTTGGCAGCACGCATCGCGTCTTGCACGGTGCCGTGGCCAGAGATCATGACGACGGGAAGATCGGGGTAGCGTTGTTTGGTGTATTCTAAAATGCCAAGGCCGTCGAGCTCGCTGCCTGTCAACCAAATGTCTAATAAGAGCAATGAAGGAACGCGTTCGGAGAGTGCTTTAATAGCACTATCGCTGTCTTTTGCAGTGCGGGTGGAATAACCTTCGTCCTTTAGGATATCTGAAACTAGATGACGGATATCTTCTTCATCATCCACAATTAAAATATCGCCGCTCATTATGTATCTCCCTCTGTGTTTTCATGGGCAGAAATGTTTTTTTCTTAGGCTGTGTTTTTTGTGCCTAAGCAGCAGAAAACAGCCAAAAACTTACATGCCTCAGTGTTATCATAAATGCAACTATGTGCCTATTTAGCATCCTAGTTACATCTTTGCAACGCTATTTGTAGTGGTAAGTTATTTTTCTAACACAAAGGATAGTAGAACGCGTGCGCCGCCTTCATTTCTGTTCTGTAAAAGCATCTTGCCGCCATGGTCTTCAATAATCTTTTTCACAATTGCAAGTCCAAGCCCTGTGCCTTTTTCACGCGTGGTAATATAAGGTTCGGTGAGTCGATGAATTTTGTCGGCGGGGAAGCCTGGGCCATTGTCACAAATTTCTAGCTGCCAGACATTATCTATGTGTTGGCTGATAATTTCGATGGTCGGTTTCTCTACTGATTTTCCTTCAAATGCCTCGGCAGCATTTTTTAATAAATTGGCAATCGCACGACGGAATTGGCGCTCGTCACACATGTGAGTGACGGTTTGATCCGCCAAGGTTACTTTATAGCTAATATCTGGATGGGCTGTTTGTTCTGAAAAGACCACTTTGCGAATCAGCATCTGCATGTCTTCGGGTTGGAAGACAGGTGTAGGCATGCGGGCGAATGACACAAATTCTTCCACCATTTTACCGATATCCCCAACGTGTTTTGTGATGGTATCCACATAGCGCACATAGGTTTCACGGTCGGCTTCATTGACTTGATCAGCATATTTTTTACGCAAGCGTTCTGCTGCGAGATGAATTGGGGTGAGTGGGTTTTTAATTTCGTGTGCAACACGGCGTGCTACGTCCGACCATGCAGCGTTACGCTGGGCGTGTACCAGTTGGGTCATGTCGTCAAAGGTCACAATAAATCGTGAAATTTCATCTTGGTCGCGCTCGGCGGTAATACGCACGAGAAAGGTCACAGGATGGCTGTCGATTATCATGCTCACTTCTTCTTGTGCTGAACGGTCAGGCATTTGTTTCACCCGTGCCAACAGTACCTCAGCGGCAGGAAAAACATTGGTAATGGGTTTGTCCAGCATATTGGTGCTCTGGTCCCATTTAAGTAATTGCTGCGCGCTACGATTATGCAAAATGATATGGCCCAAAAGATCAACAGCCATAACTCCTGCAGAAACGCCTGACAATACTGCCTCGGAAAAGCGTCGGCGTGCATCAATTTGTCGGCTGGCCTCTACTAATTCTTGGCGCTGTTTATCCAGCTCATCGGTCATACGGTTGAAGGCGCGGGTGAGGGCGCTTACCTCATCATCTCGAGTGCCGACTTCTACTTTAGTCCCGTAGTCACCTGCGCGCACGCGCTCAGCAGCTTGCACCAGCTTAGTGATTGGTACCACTAATGCACTGGCAAACACGCTACCATACCAAAGTGCGGCTAGAAGCAACAATAACGCTACCAGAATAAATACGGCAAAAAACTGCCATTGCAGTTTGTTCATATTATTTTTGAGGCGCTGATATTCGGCCACACTGCCTTCGGCATTTTGCATATGTTGCAATACTTTCGCATCCACTAATCGACCGACCATCAGATAAGTGTCTGGCAAACGCTGCAACTTCACCAGCGCTCTAACGCGCTCATCTTCCGTTAAAAAAAGCGCCACTTCGCCTGCTTTGGCTTGCTCAATTGCCGTTGCGCTGAACTGCTCAAAGTCCAGACTAAAGCTCAAAGAGGTGCGTGCCACCACACGGTTGCGATGCACCACCATTCCTTCTACCAAAGAACGGCGGGCGGTTTGCTCGTCCAGCCATTGTTGCAGCAATCCAGGATTACTGATGAGTGCTGGTAAAATAGGATCCGTTTGTAAGCTAAGAGAAATAGCGTCAGAGCGCAGATTTTCTTTATGTTCGGTGAGGTAAGCGCTTGCGACTGCGACCGATTCTTCGAGCGCTGTGCTTACGCGTTTATCAAACCATGTTTGAATACCATAGCTAAAAAAGATGGCAGAAAAAATAGAAACCACTAGCGTTGGAAGCACTGCCACTAAACCAAAAAGCGTCATCACGCGGGTTTGCAGACGGCTGCCAGTGGCATCAAGCCGCAGCGCGCGCCACAGCAAAAATACACGCTGCCCAACAACTATCACCAAACTCAAAACAAGGACGGCATTCACCACCAACAACGTATTGATAGTATGTTTATGCTCAGCCAGTGTATTTTCCACTGAGCGCGCTAGCACAATGTAGGTGGTTATGGCTAATAAACCCACCGCCAAGGAAAGCAGCAATGTTAAATGTCGACCAATGCGTGTACGACGAAATGCCAAAATAGGGTTTTGGTGGCTCAGCATCATTAATCCAATAGATTATATTGCAGGAGTTTTTTACGCAAAGTATTGCGGTTAATACCAAGAATGTGCGCGGCTTTAAGCTGATTACCATCTGTAAATTTTAGCGTGGCTTTCAGAAGGGGAGGCTCGACCGTTGCCATCCAATCATCATATAAATTAGCAATCGGATCGTCTTTTAAGTGAACAGCAAAAAACTGCTCCAAATGTTCTCCCAAGAAAGCAGGAATGCTAGCTAAGATAGCCGTTTCTCCGCTTGCATTGCTATGTATCATGTCTTTGAGCGTTGCTGCAGAAATAATATGGTCGGTGGAAAGTGCGCACGCGCGATAAAGAGCATGTTCTAATTCTCGCACATTACCATGCCAGCTTTGCGCTTTCAAAAATGCCATGGCTTCGGCATCAAATTGTTTTTGCGGTAGGCCACGCTTTGACGCGCGCTGCATAAAATGTGCAACCAGTTCCGGAATATCATCGGCACGTTCACGTAAGGCAGGCACCTGAATCGGCACAACTTGTAAACGGTAAAATAAATCTTCACGGAATTGACCGCTTGCCACTCGTGCAGCAAGATCTTGGTGAGTTGCGCACACAATGCGTGCAAAGTTTTTGTAGGTTTGCGTCCCACCGACAGGAGAGTATTCGCCTTCTTGTAGTACGCGCAAAAGACGAGTTTGTGCATCCATTGGCATGTCGCCAATTTCATCGAGGAACAAGGTGCCGCGCCCTGCTTGAGCAAACCGTCCAGACTTGCGGTTAGTGGCGCCAGTAAAGGCTCCTTTTTCATGCCCAAACAGTTCACTCTCGATTAAATCTTTAGGAATAGCTGCCATATTAACCGCCACAAAGGGCTCATGTGCACGGTTGGAAAGTTGGTGCAGCGCGCGTGCCACCATCTCTTTGCCGGTGCCCGATTCACCAATAATCAGCACGGTGAGATCCAAATCCACCACGCGGGCGAGGGTGCGATACACCTCCTGCATTTTGGCTGACTGTCCAACTAAAAGTTCATTGGTTTTAGGTGGGGATGCTTGTAAAAAATCTTTTGTATTATCTTGGTTTTTTAAACATTGGCGAATGGTTTTAATAATGTCATCTAAGTCAAATGGCTTGGGGATAAATTCGTATGCGCCTCTTTGATTGGCTTGTACGGTATGGCTAAGTGTACTTTGCGCGCTCATCACAAGCACAGGCATGTTTGGGTTAATCGCGTGAATGCGCGGTAATAAATCCAAGCCATTTTCATTGGGCATCAATATGTCGGTCAGCACTGCGTCGCCTAGGCCTGCCTGCACATTAGCAAGTAGTGTTGCGCCATTTGCCATAATGCGTGGGTTCCAACCTTCTTGCTTCAGTGCTTCTTCAAGCACGGCGCAAATAGCTGGGTCATCATCCGCAATAAGGATGGTTGGAGTAAGAGTCATCGTTTGTATTCCTGCCAAAGCGTTGTTTTTATTATTTATTTGTGTCTATTCGTGCCTGCTGAAATCATCGTTTTAATGGCGATAGCGGGCGCAAACGCATAATTTCTGCCTATTTTTTAAGCACAAGATAAGTTTTTTGGAAAGCTATTTCCAGCGTGGCAGGCAAATTTCAAACAGAGTGTGGCCTTGGCGGCTCTCTATGAGGCGTAAGACCCCGTGGTGTTCGGCAGCGATTTTGGCGGCTACCGCCAGCCCAAGCCCACGGCTGCCGGGTTTGGTGGAAACAAAAGGCTCAAGGATTTTAGCTTGAATATCAGGAAGGATGCCAGGCCCATTATCCTCAATTTGAAAAATCAGACTCGGAGGTTCTCCTCCTTCTGCCGCGTGAGTAAGGCGCGGGGCGGGGCGATAAAAACTACGCAAGGTAATGCTGGGGTTTGGGGTGTCTTTTAGTGCTTCTTGTGCATTGAGAAGCAGGTTGAGCACCAATTGAATCAGGCGGTCTTGCTGGCCGCGCACTTCGGGCAAGGAAGGGTCGAAAACCTCTTTCCATTCCACGCTTGTATGCTGATTATTCTGCACCACCATGCTGCTATGGCGCAAGACTTCGTGCATATTAATTGCAGAAAAACTCGATGCACTACGCTCGGAAAACGCGACCATGTCGTCCACTAGCGCTCGAATTCGCTCGACTTCTTGGATAATCATGGTGCTGAATTTTTGGGCATGTTCGGGCACAAATTTGGCCAACAACTGTGCTGCGCCACGAATCCCCGTGAGAGGGTTTTTGATTTCATGGGCAAGGATATTCGCAAGGCTGGCGGTGCGTGTGTCCGCGTCCGCGGCCGCAGGGGGCAGGGTGGAGGCGGGAGTAAAATAAAGCGCCAGCAAAACACGGCCATCAGTGAGTTCAAGCGGCGCGGTTTGCACCATCACTGGCTCAATTTTACCAATGCGGCTACGGATATCACAGGGGATTTCACGCGTGAGTGCGGGGGTGTGGTGCAGCGTTTTCCATTGGGCGTGAAAATCTTCGGGCCACAAAAAAAACTGGGTGGCGGGCTGCCCCGCCAACATGCGCGCGCTGCTGCCAAGGGCGTTTTCGGCAGCGGGGTTGGCGTAGGCTAGGTGTCCAGTGGCGTCCACTAGCAAAATAGCCAAGGGCAGTTGCTCAAGGCAAGCGT
>JAIXRX010000045.1 GCA_027485005.1 Alphaproteobacteria bacterium | reverse complement strand
TTCGGTTTTTGCATGACCGCACTCACCGCTGCATAGGCTTCGGTGCGGGCATATCCCAAATTCACCAGCGCAGAAACCACTTCGTCGGTTACTTTCATGCTTGGCGCAGCACTTGGAGCAGGGGCATCGGCGGTTTTGCTTTTGCGTTTTGGTTTGGCGTCTGGCTCAGCATCCACCGATGCAATGGTGTGTTGGCTGGCGGTGGCGGGCATGGTGCTAATGGCCACGCGCAATTTTTCAATCTGGTTTTTTAGCTCGATCACTAAGCGTTCGGCCAGTTTTGGCCCTACACCGCTCACGGCCGCAAAGGCGCGCTTGTCTTGAGATAAAATGATGTGCACAATTTGCTCTGGCGTAAACATGCTTAAAATTGCCAGCCCCACTTTAACGCCAACGCCTTGCACCGTGGTAAGAATGCGAAAACAGGCGCGTTCACCCGCATCAGAAAAACCATAGAGATGGATATGGTCTTCGCGCACATGGGTTTCGATGATGAGGGTGAGGGGGGTGCCTTCAACACCCATGCCGCGCGCCAAGCGCTGCGCCACAAACACCTCGTAGCCCACGCCATTCACATCGAGCAAAATCGAATCATCTGTCGATGCAGCGACCACGCCGCGTAGCAAACCTATCATTTCACCCCCATTTTTATGATGAGTATGAGCATAGAAGATTTGGCGGCGTTGAAAAGAAAAAAGCCCACCTCGGGTGAGGCAGGCTTTTTTCTATTTTTTCTGGCGATTCATCACCAGATTGGCCACGGTTTGGGTGACCAAAGCTGACTCCAAGAAAATGGTAAGCCAATTTGGCATCCACATCGTTGAAATCAGGCCTACGGCGCAACCAACAAGGTAGGGAATAGCAAACGCTGCTGATGTTCCCTTAATTTTGCCGCTTTGCATCAGCCCCAACGCCCCAAAAATCAGTATCGCTCCCAGCACTCCAAGTGCTTTTGCAATCATAATTTCTGTGGCTGTTGGATTGGCAACGCTCGGCATCAGCCAGATACTCAGCGTGCCCACAATAGCAGGCAGTATCAGGAAGCTCAGCCATAATCTGAACTCCTTTCGCCTTATTTTTTTCGGCGATTCTTCTATCGTGGCATAATGCCAGTGGTAGTCGACTCGCTTCAAAATCTCCTCAAGATCATCTCCCTCTTTAAGGGTAATATCTTTGATGAGTTTTGGCTGACCATTACTCACCCAGAAGCGCACCTGATGCCCTTCGGCAAGTGCAGTGCGTATCGTTTTTAAGAAGTCCTGTTCAGGAACTTCTGTTTGCAAAAAATATTTAGCCATAGTTGTTGGCATTTAAGTCCACGCATATTCAACCCGCGTGGCAGGTACTGGCGAACCAGTATATTTAACTCCCTGATGCTTCTTACTATTAAAGAGAGAATCAGGGAGTTGGCCACTTTTTTATGCGCGAATGCTTGCACAAAAATGGTGGGCATTAGATGAGTAGATGGTAATCTTTTCTTCAGGGTTATCGCCTGAGTAAAGAAAAACATCTTTAACGGGTTTAGGTTTCCCGTTAAGCTCCTTCACATGCACTACTTTCCCCTCATCAAGGGCGGTGCTTATTTTTTGGAAAAATTCTTCCTTTCCAGAAAGCACTTCTCCATTAAAACTGAATTTAGCCATATTTTTTTAAGGCTTATATCCACGCATGTTTGACCCGCGTGGCAGGCTACTGGAAAACCAGTGTAAAATTAATTAAGAAAACCCGAAGACCCTAGCAAAGCAGGGCGTGAAAGCCAAATGACAGTTTTGTGACAATTTGCGCATTCGCTTTATTGCGTTTCACTCTATGAAATTCTCCTGAATTTCATATGAGTAAGGCTCAAGGCTGAGTCACGCTACTGCGCTTTGCGCGTTTATTACCCAATCAGAGAGGATTTATCTTCCCGCGAGCTGTTTATGTAGCGGCGCATGCTGGGCGTGGCACAGCGCAATGGCTAGGGCGTCGGCCTCGTCGGCGCGTTTGGGGGTGGCTTGCGGCAGTAGATATTTCACCATCGCTTCCACTTGGTCTTTGCCTGCATGGCCTGCACCTGTCAGGCTTTTTTTGATGAGGTTGGGGGCATATTCAAATACGGGCAGTCCTGCAAGTGAAAGCGAAAGCAGAATCGCGCCGCGCGCTTGCCCAAGCTTGAGGGTGGACTGGCCGTTCATGCTCACAAACGTTTCTTCAATCGCCGCTACATTGGGCTGATGCTCGGCAATAATTTTTTGCAGGCCGTCATGTAGAAATTTCAGGCGTTCTTCCAGCGGTGATTTAGTGGGGGGATGAAGAGTATAAGACGCAATAAATGAAACGCTATTGCCTTGCGTGCGGATGATGCCCACACCGGTATAAACCAAGCCAGGATCGACGCCGAGGACGATGCTCACGCGCTTAAACGTTCCATAATTTCATCATCTACATCCATATTCACCGTCACATTTTGCACGTCGTCATTATCATCCAGCGCATCAATCAGTTTCATCACCGCGCGGGCTTGCTCTTCATTGAGTGGCGAAAGAATATTGGGCACAAATTGCAATTTAGCAGATGCTGGCTCGCCGAGCGCCTTGGTCAGGCCTTCACGCACTTCGTTAAATGCTTCCATTGGGCAGGTGATGCTATGTTCTTCATCATTGCTTTCGCAATTATCTGCGCCCGCTTCAATCGCGGCTTCCATCACCTTGTCTTCGCTGCCAATCGATGCGGGGTAGGTCATCACGCCCAAGCGGTCGAACATAAAGCCAACGCTGCCCGTCTCTCCCATATTTCCACCGTTTTTGGTGAAGATAGAACGGATGTCACCCGCGGTGCGGTTGCGGTTGTCAGTCATGGTTTCCACAATCACCGCCACGCCATGCGGACCATAGCCTTCATAGCGAATTTCTTCGTAATTGTCAGAGTCAGTCGCCCCAGAACCGCGTTTAATCGCGTTTTCAATTTTGTCTTTTGGCATATTTTCTTGGCGGGCGGCAATCACAGCAGCGCGCAGGCGTGGATTGGCGTCTAGCTCAGGGATACCAGAACGTGCGGCCACAATAATCTCGCGGATGAGGCGTGTAAAAATTTTGCCGCGAGCTTTGTCTTGCTTGCCTTTGCGGTGCATGATGTTTTTAAACTTGGAATGGCCTGCCATAACAAACTCGCTTTAATTAAAGATAATGGATGCCGTTTTCCTAACTGGCGCGCGCGGAAAACTCAAGTTTTTGTCGCAAGCTTTGTGCTTTCGCCAAATCTTTTTGGGCAGCGGCTTGATTTTCTAAGGCGATATAGGCGCGCGCGCGGGCTTCCCAACCTTCAGGATGCGGTGGATCAATATCTAGCGCTTGTCGAAAATGATCACATGCCATCAACCAATTGCCCTGCATGGCCATGGCGCGGCCAAGATGCAGGCGGTGAAGGGCGGCTTGGCGATGATATGTGTGGTGCCATATTTTTGCCGATTCAATCGCTTGTGTGATGGCGCTCAATGCCTCTTTATATTGCTTTAAACCCAGACGGGCACGGGCGTGATGCATCAATAATCGAGGCATTTTACCAGATGCGCTTATATCAGGTGTGGTGGTGCGGGCAACGCGCAGCGCGGCAATAGCAATTTGGTATTCACCGCGGCTAATGGCTCGATAAGCCTCATCCAATAAAGAAGTGGTGGCACTTTTCTGATGTGAGGCATCGGGTAGTCTAATCGCATGCATCCATTGTGCATCGGTCGCGAGGTCCACGTCATAAAGCGGGAGTTTAGAAAATTCACCAGCTTGCATGGCCAGCGCCCGCGCATTGGTGTGGTCTTGAAAGAGTGCTGATTTTATGAGGGGTGATACGGTATCAGGTTGCTCGAGAATATGCATGACTTCAGCCGCCAATGTGTAAATAGCACTGCAAGTATAGTGAATATAATGATGATATTGGTTGGAAATAGAGGTGGCGCGCTCGAACATCACCTCCGCCATTTTCCATTTTTCTTCGAGTGCAAATTTAATGCCTTTGGCGTTGGCAACGTCGCTATTTAGTTCATGTGTGGGTTCATCGAGCTGCCAAGTGGTGAGCTGCCATGCGGGCCAGTCTGGGAGCATGGCGGCACTCATTAGGCTTGCTCGCTCAAATGCCCACCGCGACGAATGGGCTTGATGGTGGTGGCAAGGCCTTTGTCATTGGTTTCAATCATCACGCCGCACAGTGTTACCTCACCATCTGCAGGCACAAAGCGGCCTGAACGCATTTTTTTAAGGAAGGCACTGATAGGTTCATCTTTGCGCATACCAATGACGGAGTCGTAATCGCCACACATGCCAGCGTCTGTTTGATAGGCGGTGCCTTTGGGGAAAATGCGCGCGTCAGCGGTGGGGACGTGGGTGTGAGTACCAACCACCAAGCTCACGCGGCCATCGAGATAATGCCCGAGCGCATTTTTTTCGGAAGTGGCTTCACCATGCACATCCACTAAAATCGCATCCACATTTTTGCCGAGTTGGTATGGTTCAAGCACAGCATCTGCCGCTTCAAATGGGCTGTTATAATAGTCCCGCATAAAGACCTGGCACATCAGATGCAGCACTAAAACGCGCTTGCCACCCGCCAGTTCAAACAAATGATGGCCGCGCCCAGGGGTGTTGGCAGGAAAATTAGCGGCACGCACCAAGCGTTTGTCATTGGCTAGCATGGGCACCAATTCTTTTTGATCCCACACATGGTCGCCCGTGGTTAGCGCATCGATACCACTCGCTAAAAACTCATTCGCAATCGTTGGGGTCATGCCATAGCCTGCGGCGGAATTCTCTCCATTCACCAGAATAAAGTCAGCGCCATATTCAGCGCGTAAACTTGGCATGTGCTTGCACACGGCGTCTCGCCCCGCACGTCCCATCACATCGCCAAAAAAGAGAATTTTCATGTATGTACCCTTTGCTATCTTACGAGCACAATAGAGCTAAAAACCTGGCGTTTCAAGCAATCACTTCATCATGCCATCGCTAATAAGCCGTGCGTCTTGTACGCGGTCGGCAAAATTTGGAAGCTGACTGTGAATGCCATTAGATGGCATGGCGGTATGGGGTGAGGCACTTATGCTAGCGGGCTGAATATAGGGGCTGAGCATGCCGCCAATGCGTACAGCGGTGTTGGTGACTAAATTTTCACGTGCATGATTGCTGATGTTTTTTAGCCATTGTTTGCCACTGTCTATTGGCTGACTAATAGAGAATGATTGGTTCAAATCTTTGCTGGAAAGGTTTTCCATGCTTTGTGTATAAAGCTGCATCAGCCCATGAAAATATTGGCGATTGCTATGATAAAAACTACTGCTATCCAGCGCAATATTCATTTGCTCAAGCATATGTTCGGGGGTTGTGTTGGTGCCTGAACGCATGATATCTAGCCATTGATTAGCAATGGCTTGCTTGTTTTCTGGTGTGGATTGTTGCCAACGATTTGCTAATGTATTCGCGCTTAAGCCTGCCAGCACATAACCCATCATATAGTAAGGGTCGTGTGAGAAATAATGGTGGATATTGGTCCAGCCATTGCGCGCATCGGCATTATTTGGCAATGGCGTATGCATCATGGACTGCTGCCATAATGTGTCGAGCTGGGTTGGGCTGAGAGTGATTTGTTGCGCTGCAGCGTTATAAAGCGCATTCTCAAAATTTACATGGCCAATCTGGGAGAAAATAGCGCTCTGACTGCGTTTAAGAATGGTGCGCGTAATCATGGCTTGATCGAGTGGGGTTTGCGCTTGTGCCAGCATATGATGCAGCACCAGCGTTTCACTCATCACTGCAAAACTCTCTTGCATGAGGGTAGAGTGCGCTCCTGAAAGGTGGCCTTTTTGTTGTGCAAGAACATGCGAGCAGGCATGGCCAAGCTCGTGCGCAAGGGTCACGATTTTCTCTAGACTGCCATCAAATTCTGCCAAAATATACGGGTGGCCATTGCCATAAAAATTGCGTGAAGCGCCTGGCATGGTGAAGGCATTGCCGGTGCTGTTGGGCCGCGGTGCGGCGTGAATCCAACCATTTTCAAAGGCTTCATCTAAAATGGGTTTGAGGTCTGGATGAAATTTAGTAAGCGCTTCTGTAATAATCTGACGAGCTTCTTGCCAGCTGTAAGATTTGGTTTGTTTGTTGGTCTGAAGTTGTTTCAGCGCTTCTTTTTTTCCATCAAACGAATCTTGCAATAGGTCGCTTATATGG
This sequence comes from Alphaproteobacteria bacterium, assembly GCA_027485005.1. Lineage (GTDB taxonomy): Bacteria > Pseudomonadota > Alphaproteobacteria > Rickettsiales > JAIXRX01 > JAIXRX01. The sequence continues at coordinate 6,067 of JAIXRX010000045.1, read as the reverse complement.
TCGCTGGTTTCGCTGAGTCGGTTAGTGGAATACCACAAGCGCTCAAGATGTTGCGGTGAAATATATTCATGACCGGCAAAGCCTTCCAGTGGTGTTTTATTGCCGCTGGCTTTGGCAATGTCCCAGTTAAGCTGGCCGAGTTTGCCAAAAAGCTGCGCTATTTTTTCGCGCGCGGCGTTGTCAGCAGAAGCAATAGGGCCGTTCTGATGCAGCATCATATAATCATTTTGCAGGGTATATTTTTGAATGCGCAGCGGATGCAGGGCCTCACGTTGGGCAAGGCTAAGCGGCTTAGCAAACTGTTCTTTGTTCCAAATACCAATAATTTTATCAGCCTCCACAAGGTCAGGCGCTTGGCGCATCCACTCATTCACTTGTTCTCGTGGTAGTGCTTCTAGCTCTGTGGCGATTTGTTGCAGCGGGCTAAAGGCGCTATCGAACCATTCAACATTTTTTGATTTAAGCTCCAGTAAAGCAGGGTTATTCGTTTGTTGTTGCAATAGGTGGCAAAAATCACGTACGCGCTGCAATTCTAAATGCAGTGCAATCCATTGTTCAAGATGGCGTTCCAGCGCCTCAGGTTGCTGGCTAGCGAGAGCATCTGAAACGGCTTTTTTTAGGATAATGCCCTCTTGGTGGCGCTGCGCATAAAATGCTTCCACTCGCGCCGAAAGTGCGGGTACATTGGTGATGTCGCCGCCTTCGGGGAAGAGGCGGGCAAGATCCCATTGTGGTAGATTTTCAGGCATTGATGCCACGCGCATTGCTCCCATGGATTAACATGGGTTGAATCTAGCAAACAATGCCCTAAAAGGCATGTTAAGCTTTTGTTACACCGTAATTTATAAGGGGTTTGAGCCAGCCTTGCGGGCAAAGCACCCCATCGAGCAGTTGGTCGTGAGGTTGCTGGGGGATCGGCTCTTTAGAGATTTGGCAGGAAAAACAAGCGCCTATGGCTTTGCCAAGCCAGCCATCCTGCCGCCATTTTGCCAATGTTCGGTCATAATATCCACCGCCATAGCCGATGCGGGCGCCATGTGGGTCACTCGCAATCAGCGGCGTCACTACAAAGTTGGGTAAAAGCTCGGGGTTTTCTAAGGTCGGTTCAAAAATATCAAACAAACCTTTATGCATCGGGCTGCTGTTAGTCAGTTCACGAAAAATCAGCGGTTGGCCTTTGGTGGTGCAAGGCAGCGCTAATCTCCAGCCTGCATCTAACCAATTTGGCCAAAAATCCCTGAGGTCGAGCTCGTCATCAATCGGCCAGTAAATGCCCAAAACCCCAACAGGTTGGTTGCGCAGAAAATCAGTGAGATGCCCGCCAATAGCTTGGGCTTCTTCGCGTTTGCGTGCGGGGGTAAGCTGGGCGCGAGCGTCCAAAAATGATTGGCGAAGGGGAGGGGACGAAGTTGCTATAATCATATAAGTTCAAGTGGATGGAACCATCACTGGCCGTTGGTACACAGTATCCGCATGCGACCTTAACATTAAGGTGGGGTCCTCATCCAACCCACCACGGTGGGAAGGAGTTCTGGCCCCCTATGCAAAGCTCATTGGTCCAAGGGAGTAAAGACCTGACGCACCGGACAGAACCATCCACTACTAATTTAGGCCATCATGGCCAGATTTTCAAGTGCTTCCGCGTGATTTTCTAGCTCTTCAGCAAGTTTTTCTATTAAAATGGCTGCGGCCTCTCCATCATTATCTGCTGCAGTGGTGACCACAGCGGGCGATCCGCTGCGCTCAATGTGGGCGCTAAGCTGGCGGCGCTGGGTTTCTGCGTCCTGCCATAAATCAGCGTAGCCAATCGCGGCCATCACTAAAAGCTGCATCTCGCTTTGCATGGTGCGTGCGGCGGGATTGGCGGCATAAAGGTCATCTATACGGCGGCGAAGGTCTTGGGCGAGTGAAGAAAGGCGCCCTTCTTGCCCAGCATCACAAGCAAGTTCAAAGCGGCGACCAAGCATGTAAAATTCAACGCGACTCGTGCTCATACTACCTCCTGTTCTGGCTTTGAATCATGCGGCCAGTCGGCTAGTACTTTTTCTACTTTTGCAATACTTGCTTCAATGGAGGCAAAAACACTTGTAGGTAAGGTTGGTCTGCTATTGGCAGCCTCTTGGGTGCGTTCTTCAAGCACTTCGCGGGCGGTGTGAATGCGCGCCAAAGCGTCCTGCACACGTGCATGAGCTACGGCAAGACGATTAGAGGCGGGATGATTTTGAGTCTGTGACATAGGCTTAATGTAGCGCCTGTGCGCTAAAATCCAAGCACGAAAACGCTATCCCAAAAAATATCATAAACAATGCTGGATTTCTGATGCTATTCTGGCTATTCAGGGCGGCAATGATACCCCTATTTTAAAGGTCCACACCATGGCGCATGCGGCACAAAACGCAGTTTCAACAGCAAATAACACCACTTCTTTGACTATGGCCAATGCCATTCGCGCGTTGTCGATGGACGCGGTAGAGCGCGCAAACTCTGGCCATCCAGGGATGCCGATGGGTATGGCCGACGTGGCGACTATTCTTTTTTCCGAGTTTTTGAACTTTGACCCGAAACACCCGCAGTGGCCAGATCGTGATCGTTTTGTGCTGTCCGCAGGCCATGGCTCCATGCTGATGTATTCATTGCTTTACCTCACAGGCTATGAGGATATGACGCTGGACGACATTAAAAACTTCCGTCAGCTTGGCGCAAAAACCGCAGGGCACCCTGAATATGGCCATGCGTCTGGCATTGAAACCACCACGGGCCCACTCGGCCAAGGCATTGCGAATGCGGTGGGGATGGCGATGGCAGAACGTGCGCTTCATGCGCGTTTTGGTGGCGATTTAGTGCAGCATAAAACCTATACGATTGTGGGAGATGGCTGCTTGATGGAAGGCATTAGCCAAGAAGCGATTACGCTGGCGGGCCATCTCAAACTTTCACAATTAGTGGTGTTGTTTGACGATAATGGTATTTCGATTGACGGGCCTACTTCGCTCACTACATCCGAAGACACTTTGATGCGTTTTAAGGCGGCTGGCTGGGCAACGCAGGCGATTGATGGGCATGATCATGACGCGATTCGTGCAGCGCTTGCTGCAGCGCAGCATGCCACCCAACCAACACTCATTGCCTGCAAAACCACGATTGCTTATGGCGCGCCGAAAAAAGCGGGAACCTCTGCAAGCCATGGCTCTCCACTCGGCAAAGAAGAAATTGAAGGCACTCGCGCAAAAATTAATTGGCCGCATGCGCCGTTTGAAATTCCTGCAGAGATTTTGAATGCATGGCGTGCCGCCGGTGCGCGCGGCGCAGAAAAGTATAGCGCATGGCAACAACGTTTTGACGCCACAGACGCTGCAAAGCGTGATGATTTTGCTGGTCGTGTGGCTGGTGAATTGCCTGCTGGCTGGGAAAAAGCCGTGGACGATTTCAAACGTGCACTCATTGAAAAACCAGTGAAAGAAGCCACCCGTAAATCATCGGGCAATTGCATCAATGTCCTGAGTGCTGCCATTCCTGCCATGCTGGGTGGTTCGGCGGATTTAACGGGCTCGAACCTCACTCGCGCGGACGGCGCGAAAGGTTTTGCGGCACCAGATTACGCTGGCAACTATATTTATTACGGCATTCGTGAACACGGCATGGCGGCGGCCATGAATGGTATGGCGCTGCATGGCGGCGTGATTCCGTTTGGCGGCACCTTCATGGTATTCACCGATTATTGCCGTCCGTCGATTCGTTTGTCGGCACTCATGGAACAGCGCGTGATTTATGTGATGACGCATGATTCGATTGGCCTAGGTGAAGACGGGCCAACCCACCAACCGGTGGAGCATTTGGCGGCGCTTCGTTGCATTCCAAACCTGCAAGTTTTCCGCCCGTGTGATGCGGTGGAAACATTGGAATGCTGGGCGATTGCTTTGGCCTCTACCAAAACTCCTTCGGTGCTTTCACTCACCCGTCAGAACGTGCCGCAATTGCGCACTGAATATAGCGCAGAAAATAAAGTCGCACGCGGTGGATATATTATTCGTGAAGCGTCTGCGGCACCAAAAGCTGTGCTCATTGCCAGTGGCTCTGAAGTGGGCTTGGCGGTGGAAGCGCAAACCACGCTGGAAGCAGCAGGTGTGCCAACACGCGTGGTGTCATTGCCGTCATGGGAATTATTTGCCAAACAGTCCGATGCTTACCGCAAAGAAGTGTTGGGTGAGGCTTTGGTGCGTGTGGGCATTGAAGCGGCTGGCAACTTTGGTTGGGAGCGCATTTTAGGTGATAAAGGCGTGTTTGTTGGCATGCCTGGTTTTGGTGCTTCTGGTCCTGCCGAAGAGCTTTATAAACATTTTGGCATTACGGCAGAAGCCGTGGTGCAAGCGGTGAAATCCCGCGTTTAATAGATAAGGAGCATGTAATATTATGACAGTGAAAGTAGCTATTAACGGGTTGGGTCGTATTGGTCGTTGCGTGTTTCGCGCGCTGGTAGAATCTAATCGCACGGACATTGAATTGGTGGCAGTGAACGGCCCTGCATCTGCGGAAACGCATGTGCATTTGATTAAATATGATTCCGTGCATGGCACGCTGCGTGGCGTAGATTTGCAACCTGCGGAAGGTGCGTTGGTGGTGAATGGCAAAAAAATCAAACTCACCCACGAACGTGATATTTCAAAAATTGATTGGTCAGGTGTCGACATTGTTTTGGAATGCACTGGCAAATTTAATAAACGCGAACAAGCAGCCGCACATTTGGCACAAGGTGCAAAACGTGTGTTGGTGTCTGCGCCGGCGGATGGTGCGGATGCAACGATTGTATATGGCGTGAATAATGCTGCGCTGAAAGCGGAGCATCAGGTGGTATCGGTCGGTTCTTGCACCACCAATTGCTTGGCGCCAGTGGCGAAAGTGCTCAATGAACTTGCTGGGATTGAACAAGGTTTCATGACCACGATTCATGCCTATACGGGGGATCAAAATATTCTCGACGGTAGCCACAAAGATTTGCGCCGTGCGCGCGCGGCAGCACTTTCCATGGTGCCAACCTCCACGGGTGCTGCCAAGGCGATTGGCTTGGTGTTGCCAGAGCTTGCTGGCAAGTTGGACGGTACCGCGATTCGCGTACCCACCCCGAATGTGTCGATGGTGGATTTGACGTGGATCACCAAAAAACCAACCACCAAAGACGAGATTCATGCGGCCATGAAAGCAGCTAGCGAAGGCGAAATGAAAGGCGTGCTTGCCTATAATGACGAGCCGTTGGTGTCGGTGGATTTCAACCATCATCCAGCTAGCTCAGTGTTTGACGCCACAGGCACCAAAGTCATGGGCGGCACCTTGGTGCGCATTGCGTCGTGGTATGACAATGAATGGGGTTTCTCCAACCGCATGCTGGATGTGGCGGTGTTAATGGGAGCACAAAAATAATGACGCAAGCGGCTACAAAAAACGATGTTGTTCGCCGCTTCCCGGTGTTGGAAGAGCTGGCAGTGAAAGGCAAAAATGTGTTGGTGCGCTTGGATTTGAACGTGCCAATGAAAGGTGGAAAAGTAACCGACGCCACCCGCATTTTGCGCCAAATTCCAACCCTTAAATATCTGCATGAGCGGGGCGCAAAAACCATTATCATTTCGCATTTTGGCCAGCCAAAAGGCCAATATGACCCAGCGCTTTCGCTTGCTCCATTGGTGGACACATTAGCAGAAATGCTAGGCACCGAGGTGCGCTTTGGCGTGGATTGTGTCGGCCCTTCCGCGCGCCATGCGGTGGACGACACGCCGATGGGTGGTGTTGTGCTGCTGGAGAATTTACGCTTCCATGCGGGCGAAGAAAAAAATGATTCTGTCTTTGCAAAAGGCTTGGCGGATTTAGCGGATGTCTATGTGAATGACGCCTTTTCTTGCGCGCACCGCGCACATGCGTCTGTGGTGGGGGTAAATGCGCTTTTGCCGTTTGCCGCTGGCCGCATGATGCAAGCAGAGCTGGAAACATTAGAGACATTATTTGCTGCGCCTAAACGCCCGATGGCGGCGGTGGTGGGCGGTGCAAAAGTATCTTCTAAACTTGCGATTCTCGACCA
>JAIXRX010000212.1 GCA_027485005.1 Alphaproteobacteria bacterium | reverse complement strand
CTCGAAAAACCGATGCAGATTGTGGCACACACACCCGCCGACGCCTCCGAGCGTTTTTGGCTGGCGCGTGAATATTTTGGCAGCTTCACCGCCATTTCCAAAGAGCCCACCATCAGCCGCGCGATTGGCCAATTGATTGACGGCAAAGCCCAAGTCGCGATTGTGCCGCCACTGCATGTGACGGACGCGCCCGAATGGTGGCCATTGCTGCTGCAAAGCGCCTCGCGCAAGCTCGCGATTTTTGCCTCCCTTCCTGTGACGCAATCGGAAAAAGACGCCGTCGCTGGTCGCATTCACCCTGTGGCACTGGCTGTGGGCGCGGTCGAGCCCGAACCCACGGGGGACGATTTGTCTTATCTCGTGCTGGACGTAGCGCATGACACCAGCCAAAACCGCTTAACCAAAATTTTTGCGGATGCAGGGCTTAAAGCACATTGGCTTTCGATTTCCGCGCACCCCGCCAAAGACCGCCGCCGCCATCTGGTGCAAATCGAAGATTTTATCGACAGCCACGCCCCCATCATCCGCACATTGCACGACACATTGGGCGATGAGATTTTATCCTATGTGCATTGCCTTGGCAGTCACGCCCGCCCACTCACTTTGTAATTTTTTATATTAGAAAAAACGAATATGACTTCTGCTCCAAAACCCAAAGCTGGCATCCTCAACATCGCAGCCTATACACCCGGCAAATCCAAAGCCAGCGGCGGCAGCAAACTGATGAAACTTTCTTCCAATGAAAATCCGCTGGGTTGCAGCCCAGCCGCCAGCGCCGCGTTCAGCGCGCAAGCAGGCGAGCTTCATCGCTACCCCAACGCCGTGCATGAAGAATTGCGCCAAGCGATTGGTGAAGCTTACCGCGTGCCAGCGGATTTGATTGTGTGCGGCGCAGGCTCGGACGAACTCATCCACCTGCTCACGCAAGCCTATGTCGGTGCGGGTGACGAAGTGATTTACACCGAGCATGGTTTTTTAATGTATAAAATTGCTGCCACCGCCGTGAGCGCAACGCCTGTGCCTGTGCCAGAAAAAGAATTGCGCACGGATGTGGATGCAATTTTGAACGCGGTGAATGAAAAAACCAAACTCATTTTCCTTGCCAACCCCAACAATCCAACGGGCTCATACATCAGCGCGTTGGAACTACACCGCCTGCACGCCGAACTGCCCGCCCATGTGCTGTTGGTAGTGGACGGCGCCTATGAAGAATATGTGCAGGCTCAGGATTATTCCGACGGGAGCGAGCTGGTGGCCGCAGGGCATAAAAACGTGGTGGTGCTGCACACCTTCTCAAAAATTCATGGGTTGCCCGGGCTTCGCCTTGGTTGGTCCTACGCCTGCGCGGAAATTACTGACGTGCTTAACCGCATTCGCGGGCCATTCAACATCAGTAGCCCCGCACTGGCCGCAGGCATTGCGGCTGTGAAGGATAAAGATTTTATCGACAACACCATTGCGTTCAACGCCCAGTGGCGCGAGTGGCTTTCCCAAGGTTTGAACGCGATTGGCCTCAAAGTCTATCCATCGGTGGCGAATTTTATTTTGGTCGAATTCCCTGAAAGCGGCGCACACACGGCGGCCCTTGCCAACCAATATCTCTCCGACCGCGGGATTGTGGTGCGTGAAGTTTCCAATTATGGCCTGCCCCGCTGCCTGCGCATCACCATCGGCACCGAAGAAGAAAACAACGCGGTCTATGACACCCTCTCACACTTTATGAAATCGTAAGTTATGTTTAGCGCAAAACGCATTTTAATTGTCGGCATAGGCCTCATGGGCAGCTCGCTCGCACGCGCGCTCAAAGAGCATAACCAAGCCATTTATCTCATCGGCATGGACACGAATGCCGACGACCTTCGCATTGGCATCACACAAAATTGGCTGGACGAAATTGCCACGCCAGAAACTGCGAGCGTGGTAGATATGGTCGTGCTTTGCACCCCACCCGACCAGCTCGCCACCGCCACCAAAGCGTCTTTGCCGTATATTGGCGCCAATACAGCGATTACGGACACAGCCTCCGTCAAACGCGTGGCGGTGCAAGCCATCACCACCCATGTGCCAAATCCTGCGCGCTACATTCCGTCCCACCCGATTGCAGGCAGTACGGCGTCTGGTGCGGCGCTTGGCAAAGCGGATTTATATGAAGGCCGCAAGGTCATGCTCTGCCCAGAAATGGGCGTGGACATTAACGACCCCGCCTATGTGATGGTGCGTGAGATGTGGGAAGCTGTGGGCGCGGAACTCGCGCTCATCCCCGCGGATGTGCATGATCTGGTCTATGCCTATGTTTCGCATCTGCCGCAGCTGGTGGGCTTTGCCGCGCACAAAGTCTTGCGGCCACTTGTGAAAGACGAAAGCTATTGCGACAATGAAATTCTGCGCCGCTTTTTGCGCCTTGGCGGTTCGCCTGCGCCGCTGTGGAACAGCATTTTCTTGCATAATGACGATTATGTTTTGCAAGCGCTGCGCATGTATTTGGCCTTTGCCAAACAAATGATAGATGAGTTTGAACAAGGTGCAGCCGCAGCCGAAAAATCAGAGCCGTCCGACGATGCCATCACTAAACTTTTCCCGCGCATTGTAGCTTCTTGTTTGGTCATGAGCCTCGCGCAGCTCGAACAACGCGCGAAGTTAAAGCTCGCAAGTTTTGCTGGCGCGGGTTTTGCCGACATGGCCGCACCCGCACTGGAAACGCCCGAAGAAGATATCGAGAAAATCAGCGGCAGCTATCAGCAGATTCAGCCTTTGCTTTCACAGATGGTGAATGAACTGGAAGCGCTTGCACAAATGCTTGAAAATCAACAGAAAAATCTTTTTGCCAGCGCCATTGAAAGGCTCGCGGCTTAGAGATATTCCAGATTGCAGGGCACTAACTAAACTGCTAAGTATAGTAAATCTATTAACCTTTTGGAATTCG
>JAIXRX010000141.1 GCA_027485005.1 Alphaproteobacteria bacterium | reverse complement strand
GCCGAGCTACTTAATTTTACGTTAGTCAGCATGCTCGTTTGCTTGGGAATTTTTCCTGCCTTTTTACTTTACCATCTCCGCATTAGTTACCCGCAAACCGTAAAACAATGGCTAAAATTCGCAGGTGCGGCGCTTGCAGCTCTACTGCTTCTTGTAAGCACCGCATTATTAAACTACGAAACCCTTGCATTTACCGTTCGCGAGCATAAGCAATTACGTCATATGGTGGTGCCAAACAACTATCTCAATGGCGCGTTCAAACTCATCAAACAACATACCTACACCCCTGCTCCAGAAAAACCGTTTATTCCTTCTGAAGCAAAGAAATCGGCGCTTAATCAAAATAATACGCGCCCCACTTTATTTGTATTCGTGGTCGGTGAAACTGCTCGCGCCGCTAATTTTTCTTTGAGCGGATATACCCGTGAAACTAATCCAGAACTTAAAAAACAGAACATTATTTATTATCCCAACACAACATCATGTGGCACATCCACTGCAGCTTCAGTGCCGTGCATGTTTGCAGGGTTAAATCACACCACCAACAATACAGAAAACATTACGCATCATGATAATATGCTACAACTGATGAAGTCGGCAGGCTTTGAAACCTTATGGCTCGACAATAACAGCGGCTGCAAAGGTGTCTGCGAAGGCATTGAAGCACAACAAACCAAAGACCTCGAGCGCTTTTTACCCAAAAACGAGAAACATGAGGTTTTTGATATGGATTTAATTCATGCATGGAAAGAACGTCTGCCTAAAACGTTGGATAAAGATACCGTGTTGGTCCTCCATCAAAAAGGCAGTCACGGCCCCGCATATTATTTGCGTGTGCCCGACGAATTCAAAAAATTCACCCCCACCTGCAACAAAAATGAATTGCAGGATTGTTCACAAGAAGAACTTGTGAATAGCTACGACAATACCATTTTATTCACGGACCATTTTTTGGCACAAATCATTGCAACTCTTCAGCAAAATTACCCGCACATGAACACGGCCATGCTTTACGCATCCGACCATGGTGAGTCACTAGGTGAGAGTGGGCTTTATTTACATGGCATGCCATATAGGATCGCGCCTAAAGAGCAAACCAATATCCCCATGCTATTATGGTTATCAGACAATTATAAGCAGGATTATAAAATTGATGCAGCGTGTGTACGCAATCGCGCCATAAACGAAAAATTTAGTCATGAAAATATTTTTCATACATTACTACATGGACTACGCATTGAAACTTCGGCAAAGGACGAAATGCTCAGCCTGCTTCATGGGTGCATGAAATAGGTCTTAAAAAAGGCGCCAGTAAAAATACCGGCGCCTTCCTTTATCAAATTAAGAAACTAATCTGTTTTTTTGGTTTTCAAAACAACATCACCATTCACCGCTTTTGTTCTGCTGGTGGTTGTTTTTTTATTCATCAAACCTTTTGGATCTACTGTTTTGTCGGTGGTCGCATTGGATACAACGTTACCATCACTGTCGATACTCACGTCGGTCACTGTTTTATAAACAGTATTGGTGCCATTCGCATCCGCATGGCGACGTGTCGTGGTTTGCTTATAACCACCATTGGCTTTGTCCTCAATTTGAGTATCAGACGAATCTGTTTTCTTATTAAACAAGCCTTTCGCGTCAGCAACACTTTCTGTTTCAACTTTTTTATCCAGATTGCCCTTAGAATCAATCGATACATCCACGTTTGATTCAGACGTTCTTTTCGTGCCCGCAGCGGTAATCGCTTCCGATGTGACACTGGATTCATATCCACCATTTTTTTTCTGTTCCATGGTCGATTCCATCTGCGCTGATTTATCAGCCGCATAAGAAGAGGCTGCAAGAGCTACAGCAGCCGTCACAAGAAGAAGGGAGAGAGTATTTTTCATAAAAATTCCTTTGGTTGTTTTTGAAGCTACCGACAGCACGATTGCCATCCGATCGCGCTGTATTTAACGCAAAGAAAATAAGTAATCGAAAGGGGACAGGTGGGTTTCCAGTAAGAAACTGATAAAGACTGTGCTTGCCCTTATTCCATAAAAAAACCGCCCCAAGAGGCGGTGTTTTTATGGAATGGTGGTGGAGGTAGGATTTGAACCTACGAACTCCTAAGAGGGCAGATTTACAGTCTGCTGCCATTGACCGCTCGGCCACTCCACCACACATGCTTGCCGTTGTAAAAACGTGGGCAAACCAACTTTCCTGCTTATCGGCTGGAAAGGCCACCTATCTAATGCTATAGCCTTCGGATTGCAACCCTTAATTCAAGGCATCGTTTTCATGGCAAAACCCAATAGAAACAGTGGCTCTCGCGGCCATCAGCCCGCCCATTCGCGCCCCAATGCCGCCCCTGGCCGCTACTGGATGTATGGCCTGCATGCCGTTATGGCGGCGCTGCAAAACCCCAAACGCCGCTGGTCTAAGCTGCTCATCACCAGCGCGCAGGCCGACGCGGTGAAAGCGCTTTCCCTGCCCCAACCGGCCGAAATGACCGACAACGCTACTTTGGAGAAAATCTTGGGCGAAGGAGCGGTGCATCAAGGCATTGCGCTAGAAGTCGCCCCGCTTCACCCGCTGGATTTAGAAGATATTCTCTCCTCCGACGCGCCACTCTTGCTGCTCGACCAAGTGACAGACCCCCACAATATCGGCGCGATGCTGCGCTCGGCAGCGGCCTTTGGTGTAGCCGCGATTATTCTTCCCAAAGACCATGCCCCGCAAGAAACCGCCACCATGGCCAAATCTGCCAGCGGCGGGCTCGAGCTGGTGCCGCTGATTTACGTCACCAATCTAGTCAAAACCATGGAAACGATTAAGCAGCATGGTTACTGGATTGCAGGGCTGGCAGGCGAAGCGGACAAAACGCTGGCTGCCGCCAAACTCTCTACTAAAACCGCATTGGTGATGGGCGCAGAAGGCAAAGGCATGCGCCGCCTCACCCGCGAGCATTGCGATTTATTGGTGAAATTGCCGATTCATAGCCAAATGGAAAGTCTTAATGTTTCCAATGCAGCAGCTATTGCGCTTTACGAAATTACTCGTTCATAGCAGTACGTGACAAAGTCCTGCGATTGCGCTAGGCCACTTTTTATTGCATTTTATGTACCCGTAGCTCAGCTGGATAGAGCATTGCCCTCCGAAGGCAAAGGTCGTTGGTTCGAATCCAATCGGGTACGCCAGTTCTATATCAAGCCCCCGCGCCAATCAATTTTTCTGCTTGTGAAAACGTTAGCACAGAAGTCTTGCCGTTAAATTAGCTGCAATCTTTAATTTTCATATTAAAATTTCTGTTTGCACTTTATCACTTTTTAAACATGATATGACGCGACGCCTTGCAATAACTAATAGGCAAAATAGGATGGCTCATGGCGCAACTCTATAGCGAGGCTTTTATTAATGATATCATACGCATGGCATGGGCGGATGAAATTTCGTTTGATAAAATCAAAAAAGATCGTGGGCTTTCAGAAGCTGAAGTGATTAAAATCATGCGTGCAAATCTAAAAGCAAGTAGCTTCAAGCTATGGCGCAAACGTGTCTCGGGTCGAAGCTCTAAACATGAAAAACGCAGCAAATTACTCCAGCAGGAGGCAGAATAGTGTCTGCATTGCGCCTCATCCTTGCGGATCAGCTTTCTCATTCTATTTCCTCATTACAAGCCCTAGAAAAATCGAACGACACTGTCTTGTTTTGCGAAGTGATGGAGGAGGCTACCTATGTTCCTCATCATCCTAAGAAAATTGCCTTCCTTTTTTCTGCTATGCGTCATTTCGCTGCAGAACTTGAAGCGCAAGGCATACAGGTGCGTTATATAAAATTAGATGCACCTCAAAATACAGGTAGCTTTACGAGCGAGGTGGCACGTGCAATAAACGCATTAAATCCGTCGCGCGTGATCGTCACCGAGCCAGGTGAATATCGTGTGCTTGAAACATTCAAGGGATGGCAGGCGCTACTTGGCATACCTGTGGAGATTCGGCAAGACACACGTTTTCTTGCAAATCGTGAAGAGTTTGCAGCATGGGCGAAGGGGAAGAAACAACTTCGTATGGAGTTTTTCTACCGTGAAATGCGTAAAAAATATTCGATTCTAATAGAGGCTGATCAAAAACCAACTGGTGGCGAGTGGAATTACGATAAAGAAAATCGCAAACCCCCAAAATCAGGTATGACATCTCCTGCCCGTATCAGTCACAAAAAATCAGCGATAACAAAAGAAGTGTTAGCATTAGTAAAAAATTGTTTTAGCCATCATTTTGGTAAACTTGAGCCATTTCATTATGCTGTTACGCGGGATCAGGCGATAGAGGAACTAGAGCATTTCATTACACATCTTCTGCCTAATTTTGGAGATTACCAAGATGCAATGGTCGCAGGCGAAGCATATCTTTACCACTCACTGATTTCGAGTTATCTGAATGCAGGCCTGTTGTTGCCACTTGAAATCTGCCAATTGGCTGAAACGGCATATCGCGCGCATCGAGCGCCACTGAATGCAGTGGAAGGATTCATTCGTCAAATCTTGGGTTGGCGCGAATATATTCGCGGTATCTATTGGCATCTGATGCCTGAATATGGCACACGCAATACACTTGAAGCGACTCGACCATTACCGGATTTCTATTGGACTGCAGAAACGCACATGTTCTGTATTGCAGAAACTATTCGTCACACACGGGAACATGCCTATTCGCACCACATTCAGCGCTTGATGATTACCGGTAACTTCGCTCTGCTTGCGGGGCTGGATGTGAAACAGGTTCAAAACTGGTATTTGGCTGTGTATTCCGATGCCTATGAGTGGGTAGAAATGCCTAACACACTTGGCATGGCGTTATTTGGGGATGATGGGGTTGTGGCAAGCAAGCCTTATGCGGCGAGTGGTAAATATATTCACCGCATGAGTAATTATTGTGGAAAATGTCAGTACGATCCCAACGAAATGACGGGAGAAAAAGCTTGTCCATTTAACGCGCTCTATTGGGATTTTTTGGTTCGTCACGAAGATAAATTCCGCGGCAATCAACGCATGCCTTATGTATTTTCTACTTGGGATAAGTTTGCACCTGAGAAACAAACCGCTATTCGCGCACAAGCCCTGAAAATTATTGAAAGAATGACGAATGGTCATCTGTAGCTTTATTACAGAAAGTTAATTTGTATCGACGCTTAAACAGTGTCATTAAGCATCTTAATGAAAAATATCATTTCTTTCTTGGTAAGGGGTTTTATGAAAAAGACGTTACTTTTGTCTTTTGCTTTGCTCGTCAGTATTTCTCAGACAGCATTGGCACGTAATTCACAGCTGCTTGATTATGCAGCAGAGCGGCCCAGTGCCAGCAAAACAGAGTGGACAGGCTTTATCGCCGCTGGTTCAATTTATCTGCCAGAATATGAAGGATCAGACGAATATCAATTAATTCCAGCGCTGGCTGGTCAAGTGAATAAAGGGAACTACTATATCGCTTTGCGCGGATTACAGGCGATGGGCAATGTGGTAGATTCATCCACTTTTAATGCAGGTCCCATGGTTCAATTTCGTTTTGGCCGTGATGGAGATGACATTGATAATGCAGCCCTTAAGCGCCTGCGGTCTGTAGATGATGCAGTTGAGGTTGGGGGCTTTGCCAGCTACATTCAGCGCAGCTTATTGCGTCCGGGCGATAATCTGGAAATGACTGTAGAATTATTACAAGATGTTAATGATGGGCATGGCGGAATGCTCGGGGAGGTGGGGGCGACCTACTTTACTCCTATTACCAATAAGCTTCGTTATTCCGTGAGTGGATTTTTGAACTATCAGAGTGAAGATTATATGGATACCTATTTTTCGGTGGATGCCGATAATGCGGCCCGCTCTGGTTTGCGCCAGTTTGATGCAGAGGCAGGATTTAATAGTTTTACCATCGGCAATCAACTTTTGTACTCTCTTAATGAACATTGGGGCGTTATGGGTTTAGTTAACTACACCCGTTTTATCGGCGATGCCTCTGCCAGCCCAATGATAGAAGATGAAGGCACGCCCAACCAGTTTTTGGGCGTTCTTGGCGTGACGTATCGCTTCTAATGCTAACCGTTTTTTATGATGGAAAATGTGGATTATGTCGACGCGAGATAGCGCATTATCAGCGTATCTCTGCCGTAGGCACATTTGAGTGGGTCGATATTACGGTTCAATCCCATGCACTGGAAGAAAAAGGTGTGGCTCTGAAAGATGGTCTCAAGCAACTGCATGTGATGGATGAAGTAGGCGTAATGCATGTTGGTGTTGATGCATTTGCCTTGATGTGGGAGCGTCTGCCTAAACCATGGCCGCTCGCTGGACGATGTATAAGGCTGCCTTTAGTGTATCACGTTACCCGAATATTTTACAGATGGTTTGCAAACTGGCGCTATCAAAAATACGGTTATGACCGATGCGATCTTTAGTTCTTTTTTTATGTTTTATTTCTGGAGTTTCTATGGCCGATGAACACGCAAAGAATGTGATGGGACAGCCGCTTCAAATGTGTTGCAGTAACCCGATGACAGGGTTCTACCGCAATGGCTACTGCCATACGGGTGAGGCAGATACAGGAAGCCACGTTGTTGCGGCGGTCCTGACACAGGAATTTTTGGAATTTACGAAATCACGTGGGAATGATCTGCAAACACCCCGATCAATGTACGACTTTCCTGGTCTAAAAGCTGGTGATCGGTGGTGTTTGTGCGCGCTGCGCTGGAAGGAAGCCTATGAGGCAGGTGTTGCGCCCCCTGTGATTCTGGGTGCCACCCATGAAAAGGCACTAAAATATATTTCTCTCAATGTATTAAACGATCATGCATTAACTGATGACTAAACTCCCCACACACAAGTATGCCTCAGCAGGCTGGCAGCTAGAAAACAGTTATACCTCTCTGCCGGATACTTTTTATACTCGTATTGCCCCAAGCCCAGTCAAAGCACCACACTTGGTTGTGTTCAACCACGGGCTTGCGAAAGCCTTAGGTTTGTCATTTGATGAAGTCAACGAAGATAGTCTAGCGGCGACTTTTTCTGGCAATATATTACCAGAAAATACAACGCCTATTGCGCAGGCTTATGCTGGACATCAATTTGGTCACTTTAATATGCTGGGTGATGGCAGAGCTCATCTACTCGGTGAGCATATCACACCCGATGGCACGCGCTATGATATCCAGCTGAAAGGCTCTGGCCCTACGCCATATTCTCGTCGTGGTGATGGCCGTGCTGCGCTTGCGCCAATGCTTCGTGAATATCTTATCAGTGAAGCCATGCATGCGCTCGGCATTCCAACCACGCGCAGTCTTGCGGTAGTAACAACGGGTGAACATGTATTTCGTGATACCATACTCACGGGGGCAATTCTCACCCGTGTAGCTGCCAGTCACATTCGCGTTGGTACGTTTGAATATGCCGCTGCACGCGAAGATCTACGGGGGCTTAAAGCATTGGCAGATTATGCACTGGCGCGGCATTATCCCGAACTTCTGCAACATGATAATCCTTATCTTGCCTTCTTACATCGTGTGATCGAACGTCAGGCAGAGCTGGTCGCCGCATGGATGCATGTCGGATTTATCCACGGCGTGATGAACACGGACAACATAACCATCAGCGGCGAAACGATTGATTACGG
>JAIXRX010000007.1 GCA_027485005.1 Alphaproteobacteria bacterium | reverse complement strand
GATTTGCCGGTGGTGACCACATCTTCAACCACCAATATATTCGCACCTTCTGGCAAATAAAAACCACGGCGCAGAGCAAAGGAGCCGTCTTGGCGTTCACAGAACATGCCGTCTATGCCCAGTTGACGCGCCATTTCGTAACCCACCACCACGCCACCCATGGCGGGTGCGACCACATAGTCAATCTTTACATCGCCCAATGTTTCGCGCACTTTACGCGCCAGTTCTGCACATAGTTTTTCGGCGCGTTTGGCGTTCATCAAGACGCGAGCGCACTGCAAATAACGCTCAGAATGCAAGCCAGACGATAAAATAAAATGCCCGCTTAAAATCGCTTCGGCGGCTTCAAATTCTTTCATTACATCGGCAGTGGTCAGCATAAAAAATCTCCTTTGATACAGGCGTTATAGCTGCACCAAAATTTCAAGCAAGCGAGATATGAATGTTTAAGGATTTACCGCAATGTTATCAATGAGGCGGGTTTGCCCGAGGAAAGCCGCTGTGAGCAAGCGGGCCGGACGGCTTACATCCAGAACTGGGTTCAGCGTTTCTGCATCACGCAATGCAAAATAATCAACCTTCTGGAAGCCCATTTGCAGTAATTGTTTCATGCCCCAATCACATGCCGCAGCCACATCCATCCTTTGCTCCAGAATACTGGTGGCGGCGCGGTGCAGCACCTTATTCATTTGCTCTGCAATAGCGCGTTCTTCAGTGGTTAGATAAGCATTACGGGAAGAAAGTGCGAGGCCACTTGGCTCACGTACCGTCATGCCTGCGCGCACCTCGACTGGAATATCCAAATCACGCACCATCTGACGAATAACTTGTAGTTGCTGATAATCTTTTTCGCCAAAAAACGCAACTTCCGGAAGCACTTGCAGCAATAATTTTGCCACCACCGTGCACACGCCATCAAAAAAACCAGGGCGGTGCGCGCCGCATAAATCATCCCCCAGCGCCTTCACATAAACCACTGTACGGAATGGCTCAGGATACATTTCTTTGACCGTTGGCAGATAAACACCCGCTGCGCCTGCTGCATGTAGCTTTAGAATATCACCTTCTTCATCACGCGGGTAACGTGAGAAATCTTCGGTTGGCCCAAATTGACGCGGATTAACAAATACCGTGGCCAATACCACATCCGCTTGCTGCTTGGCTTGATGTACCAATGAAAGATGGCCTTCATGCAAGGCGCCCATCGTTGGCACTAAGGCCACACGTTTTCCTTCAGCGCGCCAAATGGCACGTTGTTCGAAAAGGCTGGATTTATCGCGTAAGGTTAGAATAGACATAATCGATAGGTATCACAGAAATTAGTTGAAATTTAGTTAAAAATATCGGCAAAAACAATTATGCATCCTAAAAAATTTAGTCCCTTGGCTTTGAACGCTTCGTTTACCTTGCCCAGCCAGACCTACGCGCGCTGGCTGCAAGAAGGGCGAATTATGGCAGATAGCGGCCAACACACTGCCATTACTGCGCTGGATGCACTGTGCGTTTCCCTGCAAGACTACACCCCCACACCATACACGCACTGGTTGAAAAAGATTTTTCAACCGGCCACCAAGCCGCCACACGGGCTTTATTTGTGGGGGGATGTTGGGCGTGGCAAGTCCATGCTGATGGATTTATTCTTCGATCACGCCCCTACCCCACGCAAACGCCGCGTTCATTTTCATGCTTTTATGAAAGAGGTGCATGAAAATCTTTTTGAATGGCGAAAAACGCATGCGGATAATCCCAAAGCGAAAGACCCCGTGCCAGATCTTGCACATATGATTGCCCAAGAATATACGCTGCTTTGTTTTGACGAAATGCAAGTGCATGACATTGCCGATGCAATGATATTGGGGCGTTTATTTTCGGCGTTGTTTGCGCAAGGGGTAGTGGTAATTTTTACCTCCAACCGCCCACCGAAGGATTTGTATAAAGATGGCTTGCAACGCGAGCGGTTTCTGCCGTTTATCAGCTTGCTTGAGCATCGCCTTAAAGTGGTCGAGGTGGCCTCTCCTGTCGACTATCGCCGCCAGAAAATCGCCGATCTTCGCCAGACCTATGTTTATCCACTCGGAACAAACGCGGATGCCTTTATGCAGAAATCCTTCGATTATCTCACGCAAGGACATAAACCTTCGGTAGAAGTATTGCATGTGCAAGGCCGCAGCCTGCCCATTAAGCGCTCAGCTGCGGGTGTGGCATGGATGGATTTTTCTGATTTATGTGACGCCACTCTTGGCGCGTCGGATTATTTGCAGTTAGCCACCCATTTTCATACCCTGCTGCTCGACAAAATTCCACAGATGAGCAAAGACCATCGCAATAGCGCTAAACGCTTTGTGACGCTCATTGATGTGCTGTATGAACACCGCGTAAAGCTCATGTGTGCGGCGGCGGTAGACCCCGAACAACTTTATGAAGCAGGTGATGGCACCTTTGAATTTGCTCGGACCGTTTCGCGCTTAATCGAAATGCAAAGCACACATTACCTCAACCAACCATGGGTGAATCATGTCTAAAACGATTTTATTAGCGCAGCCGCGCGGTTTCTGTGCAGGAGTGGAACGCGCGATTGAGATTGTCGAAAAAGCGCTGACGCTTTACGGCCCACCGATTTATGTGCGCCACGAGATTGTGCACAATAAATGGGTGGTAGAAGATTTGCGCGCCAAAGGCGTGGTGTTTGTGCAGGAAGTGAACGAGATTCCCGATGGCGGCATTACGGTGTTCAGTGCCCACGGTATTTCTGAGAAGGTGGAGAACAGCGCTAAACTGCGTGATCTTCCTGTGATTGACGCCACTTGTCCACTGGTGACCAAGGTGCATCTGGAAGCGCAGCGCTACGAACGCGAAGGCGCAGAAATTATCATGATTGGGCATGATGGCCACCCCGAAGTGGAGGGCACGCGCGGCCGCGTGAAGCAAGACGTGCATCTAGTCGGGTCAGTCGCGGATGTGGCGAAGTTGGATGTGAAGCAGCCCGATAATTTAGCCTATGTGACGCAAACGACGTTGAGTGTGGACGACACCCGCGCGATTATTGAAGCGCTGCAAGCGCGCTTCCCCAATATTTGGGGGCCGGATTTGCGTGATATTTGCTATGCCACGCAAAACCGCCAGAACGCGGTGCGCGAACTGGCCGAGCAAGCGGATGTGATTTTGGTAGTGGGTGCAGCGAATAGCTCGAACAGTAATCGCCTGAGGGATTTGGGTGAGGAAATCGGCACGCCGTCCTATCTTATCAATAGCGCGGAAGACCTTGTGCCTACATGGCTGGAAAATGCCAAAGCCATTGGCCTAACAGCGGGTGCCAGCGCGCCAGAGCATTTGGTGCAAGGGGTGATTGATGCGATTCAAACGCTGTACCCGAAAGCCTCGGTGAAACTGATGGACGGCAAGCAGGAAAATATCAAATTCAAACTCCCCCCACAGGTGATGGACAAGCCATTTGTGGGTTTGAAGCGTAAAGTCTAAAACCCTTGCAGCACCACGCCAATGTCGGAGGTGTTTTCCACAAAATTCTGCACCGTGCCGTCCGCGCGCACAATGCGGTAGGCATCAAATTCCTTAAGGTTGTCTTCGTCCAGATTGCCATAAACGCGTAGTTTTTCACCTACGGTGATTTTCACAGGCTCTTTATAGTCAATATCCACGGTAATCTTGCCGCTGCTGTCTTGCAGTTCAAAATGATCCCCATCCACAGCCACCACCTTGCCTTCAATCCCCAATGCAGGCGG
>JAIXRX010000115.1 GCA_027485005.1 Alphaproteobacteria bacterium | reverse complement strand
GCGAGGATATGTTTCGTCGAGCGATAATTCTGCTCCAAGCGCACCACATGCGCATTGGGGAAGTCTTGTTCAAACTTCAAAATATTGCCCACTTCTGCGCCACGCCAACCATAAATCGATTGATCATCATCGCCCACGCAGCAGATATTTTTGTGGCCAAGCGCCAGCAAACGCAACCACAGATATTGCGCCACGTTGGTATCTTGATACTCATCCACCAAAATATAATGGAAGCGCTGCGCATATTCCTGCGCGATCTGTGGATGGGTGCGAAACAGCGTGAGATTATGCAGCAACAAATCGCCAAAATCCATCGCGTTCAAAAGTTTCAAACGCGTTTGGTAATCATGATACAGCGCGAGTGCGAGGTCATTGCCGCGCATTTGCGCGGTGGTCACATCCGCTGGATTCAAGCCCAAATCTTTCCACGACTGAATCGCGCCTAGCAACCCTTTCGGGTTGTTTTGCTTCACATCGATTTTCTTTTCATTCATCAATATTTTGAGCAGGCGAATCTGGTCGTCCGCATCCAGAATCGTAAAGCTAGTGGCAAAACCCAAAAGCTCTGCATGGCGGCGCAAAATACGGTTGGCGATGGAGTGAAACGTGCCCAGCCATTGCAGCGGGCCGCGCGTGTCGCGGTCATTCGGGTCGGGGCTGTAGCCAAGCGCTTTTTCCACGCGATGCGACATTTCCCGCGCGGCTTTATTGGTAAACGTCACGGCCAAAATCTGTCCAGGATATGCTTTGCGGGTGGCCAGCAAATGCGCAATACGGGTGGTGAGTACGCGAGTTTTGCCCGTACCTGCGCCGGCGAGCACCAAGAGTGGTCCGTCCAGCGTTTCCACCGCCTCGCGCTGAACGTCGTTCAACCCCTGCAAATAAGCGGGTGCAACAGAGGATGAAGAAGTGGAGGTGGCAGGCAACATGTGGGTGTCATCGATTCAAAAAATTTGTTATAGTTTAGGCGTAGCAAACTCTGCGAGAAAAAACCAAATGAATTTATTTGATACGCAACAAATCATCGGCAGCCTTTCTCAGCATATGGCTATCTGGATAGGCATGACCCTTTTCTTCACAATGGTCGCCGCCATTTTCCCTGCAGTGCACGGGCAAAAAATCTTCCGCAAAGATTACCTGACCGATCTGGCGCTTTTCTTCGTCGGCGCCGTCTTTTATTCACAGGCTTTTATTATAATGTTACATGGCGTCGTCGCTATCTCGACTTTTTATTATAATGAAAGCGTTATCGCCGCGCACATGAAAGACGGTACGCCCGCCTTGCGTGCCCTGCCATTCTGGGCGCAGGGTATCCTCTATTTAGTCATCAGCGATTTTATCTTATACTGGCTACATCGTTGGTATCACAGTGCATCTTTGTGGCGCTGGCACAAACTACATCATTCCGCCACTGAGATGGACTGGCTGACCATGGCGCGCTTCCATCCATTTAATCTGCTGCTTTATTCAACGTTTGTATCCGTAGTGATGACGCTAGTGGGCTTTGACCCTGCCATGCTGGTGTGGCTTGCTCCTGCAAATCTTATCTATTCCGCCTTTGTGCATGCCAATTGGGATTTAGAATTTCCGCGTCCACTCAATTATATTTTGGCTAGCCCGATTTTTCACCGCTGGCACCACACCCACACAAAAGAAGGTGGGAACAGCAATTTTGCTCCCACCTTCCCTGTATTAGATGTGCTATTTGGTACGTATTACCATCCCGTAGCGGGATCAAAACCAGTAAATTTAGGCCTAGATAATCCCAAACAAAATCTCTGGTGGTAATATTAGCCTATTGATTAGCGTGTTGATGTCATTGCAGATGCAACTGAGTTCATTACAGAGGCAACGTTTGTACCCAAGGTACGGTATGCAGCAATAGCAGCAATAGACACTAACGCAGCAATCAACGCGTATTCAATTGCAGTTGCACCGTTTTCGTCAGCAGAAAAAGATTTTAAAAATTCACGCATTGTGAAACTCCCGTAATAATGTTAAATTTCTCGGGAAATCCATTTCCCTGCAACGAACAATAGCAAAGATTTGGTTAATGACAGCTTAAATTTTGATGAATTTAACACATAAACCACATTATGTTTCATTTTTGCACCAAATACTCTCTAAAGCAGTAAGCGCAGCTCGCAAACCCAGCATTTCAAAGGGTGCTGGCGCAGCCCCCCTCCTCCAGTACATGAGCATAAAGACACCACTGAGCCGTCACTTGCCAAACCCGTTCTCGATTAATCGCGGCTTGCGCAACTTTATACTCCTCTTTTCGAGCGGCGAGCCACTCCTCGTCATCTTGGCGCAAGGTGTGAGCGCGCTCCAACCATACCAGCTGCCGAGGTGCCGCCACCCCATAAAGCACTGCATGCAGCCAACGCAAATGCACCCCGCACCAATGTTGCTGTTCTGAAATTCGCCCTTGCTGCAGCAAGCGATCCAATGGTTCAAGAGTATGTTGTCGCTGACGCTTGGCGCGCAATTCGTCAGTGCCAAAATCTCGGCCTTGGACGCTGTTGCGCGGACGACCACGGGTGGTGGAAAATGCCATGAATTGCTCCTTGTTACATTTGTTTCCGCTGCGCGCCTCCTGCGCTCGCACAAAACGAGCTGAAGGCTCACTCGGCTTACTGGTCTCGAATCATAAATAGCGCCCCTACCTCCGGTTGGTGCTTTTGCTTTCCATGTCAGGAGGTTTGCGGCACACGCAATCACGCGCCAGTGCCGCGCGAGCTTTGGCGCGCACATCCCGTGGGTCGTAGCCAGCCATCCAACACACAAAGGCAAAATCATGCTGATTTCCAAGTAACCAGCGACGCGCTTTTTCTCGTTCCAGCCGCAACTCATATTGCTGAGAAAGATTGCCCGCATCCATCAAAGCTTGCGTTAATACCGCGCGCCACAAAGCCAATTCACTGGCTACTTCTAGCTCTGGTTCACGCGGTTCTTGAATATCGTGAATCACAACGGCGGGGGCATCGGGCGCTTCCGCATCCGACAAGGTTTCTTCTTCCATAAAAAATAACTTTCTGTTCTGACGTTCTATTCTTTTTTAAGACCTCAGACATAATATAAGATATTTCTTGTTTCAATATTTTTATTTGACTCATCGGCTAATAAATACCCCTTCCAAAACTAAAGATAACAGGCTCAAGATAGAAAAAGACTAGGAAAGGAATAATCTGATGAAAATGCATCATGACTTTTTAGAAAGCCAGACCAAACGGTTGGAAGACCAACTTGAATACTTAAGTGAATTTATTGAAACCGCACTCTTACAACATCAAGAACAAGCAAAATATGCTGAAGCCGAGACCCCTGCCCTACAAGCCGCCGATAAGCTGAGCGGCTTGCTTGGAAAACAATTACAACATTTGGATAAATGGCTAGATTTATATAAACAAACCCGCGCACTTGCGGCAGAAATGAGTAACGCTCAACATCCTTCATCCACTGCCGCAGAACCGATTGATTGGGAATTACTCAAGCGCTTTATGCATAAGCGTGAAACCGCGCAACGTAGCGCCAATGGATAATAAAATGATTAGCGATATCCCCACAGCTCACGCCGAACAATGGTTGCTTGCACGCGCACACCATGCATATGAAACCGCCCTGCGAGAAGATTTTTCTTGTTTTCTACAAGCATGCGTACAAACTATTAGCCCTGCAGAGACCTATATGCATAATTGGCATATTGACCTTATGGCCGAATATTTGAGCGCAGTGGAACGGCGAGAATGCACGCGGCTCATCATTAACATCCCGCCGCGGCACCTGAAATCGATGACCGTGAGCGTGGCATGGCCAGCTTTTTTGCTAGGCCACCACCCCTCCATGCGCATCCTCACGGCATCCTACGCCCATGGGCTGGCCATTAAACATGCGCTCGACTGCCGCCGTGTGTTGCAAAGCGAATGGTATCATCAGATATTTCCTAAAACAATCCTCGCACGTGACCAGAATGAAAAACATCAATATGCCACCACCGCACGCGGGCATCGCCGCGCCACCTCGGTGGGGGCCAGTTTGATTGGTGAAGGCGGCGATGTGCTGATTGTGGATGACCCGATGAATGCCGCACGCGCACAATCTCGGCTGCAACGCGAAATGACCAATCAGTGGTTTGAGCAAAGCTTTGCGACGCGCTTAAACGACAAAAAACGTGGTGCGATAGTGCTGGTCATGCAGCGCTTGCATCCTGATGATTTAACCGGCTTTCTGCTACAAAAAGGCGGGTGGGAACAGCTTTCTCTCCCCGCTATTGCACCCGCTCGTCAGTTTTTTAGTGCAGGACATTTGCAGTATTGGCGTGAAGATGGAGAAGCGCTTCACTCTGCGCGAGAAGATATCTCCACTTTAGAGAGATTGAAGCAAGAACTCGGCAGTGCGACCTTTGCCGCACAATATCAGCAAGCACCCACTGCTGTGGACGGGCAAATGTTTGAACCACGCTGGTTTGGCCGCTATGCACAATCGCCTGATGCTCCCGATGAAATCATACAAAGCTGGGACACCGCGATTAAAGCCAGCCAGCAACATGATGCTAGTGTTTGTGCTACCTTCGCACTAAAAGAGGGGCAAGCCTTTGTGTTGGAAATGGCGGTGATGAAACTGGAATATCCCGCCCTCAAACGCGCCGTGGTGCAACAGGCCGCACGTTGGAACCCCACCCGCATTTTGATGGAAGACAAAGCCAGCGGCCAGAGCCTGCTTCAGGATTTGCGACGTGAAGGCGCACTGCCACTATTAGGCGTGATGCCGAAAGGGGATAAAGTGTTGCGCGCCGCAAGAGTGTCACCGCTGGTGGAGGCTGGCAAGGTTTGGCTGCCAAAAACAGCGCATTGGCTCGCGGATTTTGAAATGGAAATAGCGGCATTTCCGCACGGTACGCATGATGACCAAGTAGACGCGTTTACCCAAGCGCTAGACTATTGGAAACAGGCAACTCTACGCGCCAAACCCATTATGCGGCGCATATAAAATCAGCCAGAATGACGCGCACCGCCTAACCGTTTTTTTCGGCGGTTGCGCGGGTAAGCCAAGGTTGGATGATGAAAGCTCACCCACCATTGAGATTCAAACTGCAAAGGCGAGGTTTGTGCTGTTGCTTGCGCGCGAGCGCTACAATCATTCACCATCTGTTGTAACTGTGGCCAATAAGCCTTCATCCGCGCGATATAATTATCGCGCCCTTTGTCGATGGTGGCTTTCGCGCGAGCAATTTCTTCTGGGCTATCCCCCCATGCAATGCCGTCCCAACCAAGCTCTTCGATGCCAATCGGCTCACGCATATATTCATTGGGAAGATACACGACCGGACAGCCACACAACAATGCTTCCGCCACTAACGCCGTATCTTCATAAGTATAAAAAAGCTGACTACGACGGAGCAAATCTGCAATGCCATCTGGCGTTAGCGCGTCTTTTCCGCGCGTAATTTCCACACTGTCCGTTTCCGCCAGTTCAGGAGTTTGGCCTGAAAATTGACGATATTTAGCCGCCCAAAAACAAGTGCCATGGCGCGGCGTTTCTGGGTTAGGAGGATAAAAAATATTAGGGTTCGAGGTAGGCATGAATAAAGTCTGTTCTGGCACGCCCATAAAATCTGCAATGGCATGAGAATAGCCATACAACATTTCCTCAGCAGCATAATTCTTATCACCACCCAAAACCCCAGGATAATGAAGCGCATAGCGCATCACTACCGAGGCATGTAGCGGATTGCCCGACACCGTACCCGGATAAACCACCACCGGCGTGATGCCCGCCTGCTCATAATGGTCCGCCACTTGTTGTGTCAGCAATGGCGTATTCCATTCGGGGTTTACCACTGTCTGATTGAATAGCCGCGTGCGAATCACCAAATAGGCAGGCACACCAAGTGCATTGAGGTGATGACACAGCAAGTGAAGCACCTTGATACCCGCCGAATCTGGCTTGTAGCGGGGTGCTACAATGTAAAATGGCGTACGCCCTGCGGCAGGAAAAATAGAGGCCGTTTGTTCATATGGCGCGATGTCGAAATCATGAATCATATAATGCTTATCCATTGTTTTGACACCATGCCTGATAATCATCCAACCACGCGATTTCTTTCTCAGTCAACAATGAGCGGTTGATAAGATCTTCGTCGAGCGGCACGCGCGTGAGCGTTTCAAAACACAAGAAATTTTCATGCGTTTGGCTCGGCACCACCACCACTAAATTTTCAATGCGAATGCCATATTCACCGGCTTTATAATAACCTGGCTCATTCGAGACCACCATGCCCTCTTCCAGCGCTACCGCGCCTGCGCGCTTGCTGATACCATGCGGCCCTTCATGCACATTCAGGCAATGCCCAACGCCGTGGCCTGTGCCGTGGTCATAATCCAAACCCACGTCCCACAATGGCTGACGCGCCAAGGCGTCTAGTTGTGCGCCCGTGGTACCGCGCGGAAAATGCGCGGTGGCCAGCGCGATATGCCCTTTAAGCACGCGGGTAAAACGATCACGCATTTCATCTGTTGGGGTGCCAATCGCAATGGTGCGCGTAACGTCCGTGGTGCCGTCTTTATATTGCCCGCCAGAATCCAGCAGCAGCAAACTACCCGCCGCCAAACGCAGGCTGGAAGAGCTGCTCGGGCGATAATGCACAATCGCGCCATTCGGCCCAAACCCTGCAATCGTGTCAAAACTCGGAATCAAAAAATGTTCATTCTGCCGACGATAAGCCAGCACACGATCACACACTTCAAGCTCGGTTGGAAACTGGCCATTCGCCGTCTCGCTTTTCAGCTCGGCAATAAATCGCGCCAAGGCTTTTCCATCTCGTATATGAGCGGCGCGAATCCCCGCCAGCTCCACCGCGTTTTTACAGGCGCGCGGCAAAATAGTGGGGTCTGAAAATTCATGCAATACCACGCCTGCTTCTTCCAACATTTCTTCTAAAATTGCAGGTGTTGTACTGGCGTCCCAACCGACATTTTTTCCAATTACGGCACGCATCTGCGCGCTAATGTCATGCATGGCATGCAGTGTGTGCGGAACATCCGTTGGCACTTTGCACCCCAAGGTAGGGCTAAACACCAGTACCTCACCGACCACGGGCACATAAGCCATCGCATGCCAAACGGGCGTAGTGTCAACGTCAAACCCACGCACATTTAGTAACCAGTTCAGGCTTTCCGCATTGGACAACCACATGCCATCCAGTTTTTTCTCGCGCATTTTCAGGCGTAGTTGCATCAATTTTTTATCGCTTTTCTGCCCGCTAAATTCAATGCCCAGTGCAAATGGCAGCGAATATTCACGCACAGGACGCTCCTGCCAGATGGTATCAATCGGATTATGATCAAGCAGCTGCAACACCAGCCCCACCTCTTGCAGCGCCTTGTGCAACCGCCGGATGGACGCAGCCGAATGCAACCAACCATCCACCGCTACCACTTGGCCTTGTGGAATATTTTTCTCTAACCATTGCTCTGGGCGCATCTGCGCTGAGTTATGCACCTGCCATTGGCTCATATCTGCCTCATTTGGTGCTTGTAATGTATAACGCCCATCCACTAGCAAGGCGGCTTTGTCGGCACATACGACACCCAAACCTGCCGAGCCAGAAAAGCCTGAAAGCCACTGCAAGCGGCGCGCGTGAGGCGCGGGATATTCTCCCAGATACTCATCATTCACTGGCTGCAAAAACGCCGAAATCCCAAGGGTTGCCATCTCGAAACGCAAAGCGAGCAATGGTGAAGTGTGGGCTTGCTGCATCGGTATTCCTCTCACATACAAACATATTTTTACTGCTTGATTGCATTCTACGGCGCTTGAGCTAACTTGTCATGTAACAACTGATATGGGACACGTATGTTTGATTTTTCGCGTTTTCAATTATGGCATTCCATCATCGTTTTGATGCTAGTGCTTTTGGCATTGGCTTTTCTTTTACCCGTCACGGACGAAAACACGCAGTCAAAAACCGTGGTTGACACCGCCCAAACACCTTCGGCGCAAATCAGCAGTAAAACGATTGACTTACCGCCGCCAACCTTCCGTTCGACACTGGAAGCGGATTTGCTGGATGAAACATTACCCGACCCCACTAAAAATCTAGATGTATCGCAACCTGTTCAAACACTTTCCATTGCACTAATTTATGAAGGCAGTGAAGGTAATCAAGACCATGCATTTGTGGATATGGCGATTGCAGGTGCGCAACAAGCGCGTGATGACTTGCGTGCAGACTTTATTCAGCGCCCCATTAAAACCGAGGCTGACCGCGAGGCTGCATTAAGAGAACTCAGTCAAAAAGGAACAAAGCTGATCATCTCGTTAGGCTATCAGAACGTCAATATCGTGTCGCAACTGGCAAATGAATTTCCGCAAACGCGCTTTGTGGTGATTGATGGCATGTTGCCGCCGCTTTACACCAATGTGCAATCAATTCTTTTCAAAGACCATGAAGGAGCATTCTTGGTGGGGATGATTGCAGCTTACACAACCAAAACACAAACGGTTGGTTTTATTGGCGGGGTGGACGTGCCTTTGATTCGTAATTTCTTTGTAGGCTTTGAGCAAGGCGTACATTTTGTAGACAAAAATATTCGTATTGTGGCGCGCAGCGTAGGTAAACCCGACGATAAAATTAGCCCGTGGAATAACCCATCAGAAGCTGAAAAACTTGCGAATGAATTATATGATGACGAAGTAGTGGATGTGATTTTCGCGGCCGCCGGTGGCTCGTCGATTGGCGTATTGAAAGCTGCGCACGCCCATAAAAAACTCGCTATTGGTGTGGATACCAACCAAAACAGTATCTATCCAGGTAGCGTGCTTTCTTCCATGGTCAAACGCGTGGACAAAGCGGTTTATGGTGCGATTCGTGATGCCAAAGAAGGCCACTGGGAAGCGGGCATTAAATATCTGGGCGTAAAAGATGATGCGCTGGATTACGCGATTGATGCAAATAATAAAGCACTGGTGAGCGAAAAAGTGATTGCTGAAGTAGAACTTGCGAAAGACAAAATTATTCGTGGAGTGAAAGTGATTGAAGCCTATCAGCCCTAATACATTTTCCTCCGTGACATTCTCCTGAATGTCACATGAGGATTCGCTGAAGGCTCGCTCGAATTACTATCCTCGCCTCCTACTTCAACGTCAGCGCTGCCCAGCCGCGTTCAATATGCGCATGTTCTAATGAAAGCCCTTGAT
>JAIXRX010000057.1 GCA_027485005.1 Alphaproteobacteria bacterium | reverse complement strand
TACAATTTTCATGAAACTGTCACACGCAAACAGCGCAGGATCTGTTATATCAAAATCTGTATTTAGCTTATGAAAAGCTTGCAGAAAGCGTTGCCGACCCGCATGCAATCTAATTTTTTTTAAAATAAAACGCCAAACCTGAGATGGGGCGGCTTCACAAACATGAAAAAGATAACTATTTTGCTGCTCGTAATAGCAGCTGTGACCATGGCAGCAGTCTGGCCACGAAATGATCAAAAACTCCTCTCTGAAGAGAGTTTGAGTGAGGACGTACAAACAATCGCTGATGAAGTTGTTGCTCAAGGCAACAATATTCAGCTTGCGTTTGTGGCGAGTCAAAACGCCGTAAATGCAAAAGACCACCAGCAGATTTACACTCTGCTGAATGAAAAAGGTCCTGCATCACAACAGGGCTTTGCTCACTTTCATTTCGATGCAAGTGAGGGAACGGGTTATCACAGTATGGATGCCGATGGCTTTCGCTATCTGCATAAGTACGTTGATAATGTTGTAGTGCTGCCAAGTGGAGAGTACAAATCTTACTTGGTAGTCCAGAAGACAGAAATTGCTTCTGGAAAAGCGGTATGGCAAATGTATTTTGTTAATACATTTGCTACCTCAGAATAAAGCGTGCTCGGGTCGGCACGCTTTTTTTGTGCCTCGCGCATAACTCATTGAGTTTTTATAGATTTCCACTTATATTACTTCGATATGCAAGAATCTGCACAACCAACTGCTATGCCTGCCCTTGTGGTGGCGACCTCGACTGTAGAGGAAGCGCCCGCGCAACCGCGTGCCCGCATTATCCGCCAATATGAGTTGGTGGAAAAAGTTAAGTCTTACGACCCGGATGCCGATGAGGATGCGATTAACCGCGCCTATGTCTATGCGGTGAAGATGCATGGTTCTCAGAAACGCGCGAGCGGCGACCCTTATTTTGCGCATCCTGTAGAAGTGGCATACATCCTCACTGGCATGCGGATGGACACGACCACGATTGTGACTGCGTTGCTTCATGATACCGTGGAAGATACAGATGCGACGCTGGAGGAAATTGAAGGGTTGTTTGGTCCGCAAGTGCGCCAGTTAGTCGATGGTGTCACAAAACTCTCGCAGCTTGAGCATAAATCGGAAAGCACAAAACAAGCAGAAAATTTGCGCAAATTATTGATTGCAATGTCGGAAGATTTGCGGGTGTTGCTTGTGAAGCTAGCCGACCGTCTGCATAATATGCGCACGCTGCATTTTATTAAATCCGAAGATAAACGTCGTCGCATTGCGCGTGAAACCTTGGAAATCTATTCCTCACTCGCCGAGCGTATCGGGATGCGGATGCTCAAAGACGAGCTTCAGGATTTAGCCTTTGGTCAACTCTATCCTGAAGCCCGTGAGTCGATTGTAAATCGCTTGGAATATCTGCGCGACCAGGGCAAGGCAGAGATCGCACAAAATACCACCTCGATTTCTCGTTTGATGGATGAGGCAGGAATCAAGGGCTATGAGGTCGCAGGACGTGAGAAGCAACCTTATTCCATTTGGAAAAAAATGGAGAAAAAGAATATTTCTTTTGAGCAGCTCAGTGACATTCTTGCCTTCCGTGTGACGGTAAAAACGATACCCGAATGTTATCAGGCACTCGGCGCGATTCACGCGAAATATCACACGGTTCCTGGTCAGTTTAAGGACTATATCAGCACGCCCAAAAGTAACGGTTACCAGTCCATCCACACCGCGGTGATTGGGCCGCAGCAGAATCGCATTGAAGTGCAAATCCGTACGCAAGAAATGCATGATGTGGCAGAGTATGGGGTGGCAGCGCATTGGTCGTATAAACAAGGGCAAGACGCTAAAAAAGAAGGTAAGTCTTACCGCTGGATACGCGAGCTACTTGAGATTATCGAGAAGTCTGAAGAGCCAGAAGAGTTTTTAGAAAATACCAAACTCGAAATGTATCACGACCAAGTGTTTTGCTTTACTCCAAAAGGCGATTTGTTCGCTTTACCGCGCGGTTCGACGCCGGTGGATTTTGCATTTGCCGTGCATTCCAAAGTGGGGCAGGCCTGTGTTGGCTCTAAGGTGAATGGGCGCATTGTACCGTTGCGCACACAGCTTCGTAATGGCGATCAGGTGGATATTATCACCTCTAAAAATTCGACGCCATCGCCTGCGTGGGAGCGTTTTGTTGTAACTGGTAAGGCACGCTCAGAGATTCGCAAATTTGTGCGCACTCAGCAACGTGCAGAATATATCAATCTTGGTCGCGCCATTCTTATCAAAACCTTCAAGCAAGAGGGAAAAGACCTCCACGATAAAACCCTTGAAGCCTCGCTCTCAAAACTTAATCGTAAATTAGTCGACGATGTTTTTGCAGAGGTAGGTGAGGGTGTTCTCAATCGTATGGCCGTGCTTGAGGCAGTGCATCCAGAAATCAAAGTGGCTGCAGCAGAAGCCGCTGAGAAAAAACCAAATTTATTAGATAGACTGCGTAAAAAACCAAATGCTATCAGTAAGAATGCGATTCCAATCCAAGGCTTGATACCTGGAATGGCACTGCATTATGGGGGCTGCTGCCACCCTATTCCAGGGGATAAAATTGTTGGCATTGTTACCACGGGTAAAGGGGTAACCATTCATACTGTAGGCTGCGAAACACTTGAAAATTATACTGAAATGCCAGAGCGTTGGCTGGAAGTGGCGTGGGACGAAAGCGCTAATGCCAATGTGTCGCATGTTGGACGTTTAAAAGTGATATTGGCGCATGATCAAGGGGTTTTAGCGACCTTCACCAACGTGATTGCCAAAGAAGGTGGCAACATTACGAACTTGAAAATTATTAATCGCGCCGTGGATCATTTTGATTTGATTATTGACATTGAGGTGCGCGATACGTCGCATCTTCATTCGGTGATTGCGAATTTGCGCAACCAGAAAGTAGTACACAGTGTGGAAAGGATTAGTGGATGAAAAATCCTATACGCTTTGGCCTGAATATTGATCATGTCGCAACGCTACGTAATGCGCGCGGTGGCCGCCACCCAGACCCTTTGCGCGCGGCACAGGTGGCCAAACAATCGGGTGTTGATTCCATCACCATCCATTTGCGTGAAGACCGCCGCCATATTCGCGATAGTGATCTTTTGCGTCTGAAAGATTTTTGTGGTTTGCCGCTGAATCTGGAAATGGCTGCGACTGACGAGATGCTACATATTGCACTGAAAGTTTTACCCCATGCCGTGTGTTTAGTGCCAGAAAAACGCGAAGAGCTGACGACTGAAGGTGGCATCGACATTTTTTCTATGCAAGACAGACTCAAACGCATGCTTTCGAAGTTGAATGAGGCGGGCATTCGTACCGCCCTTTTTATCAACCCTGACGTGTTACAAGTGCACGCAGCTGCTGAAGTAGGCGCTAAGGCAGTGGAACTTCATACAGGTCGTTACTGTGACGCAGAGGAAGTGGATTTGCGTTTGGAAGAATTAAAGCGTTTGCAAGAAGCGGCGCGCGCGACCACCATGCGAAATATTGAATGCCATGCAGGGCATGGAATAGCTTTTGATACTGTGGTGGATGTGGCGGCGATTGCAGAGGTACAGGAACTAAATATTGGCCATTTCATTATTGGAGAGGCGATTTTTTCAGGGCTGGAAAATACCCTTAAACAGATGCGTCACCTGATGGATAAGGCGCGCGTATGATTATTGGTTTTGGTGTGGATATGGTCGATATTCGGCGGATTGAATCCATGCTCGAAAACCACGCCGAACGATTCGAGCAGAAAGTTTTTTCTGATGCTGAGCAAGAAAAATCTAGAGCGTCTAGTCAGCCTGCTGCATCATATGCTAAGCGTTATGCGGCTAAAGAAGCCTGCGCCAAGGCCCTTGGTACGGGTTTTCGGGATGGATTGTTTTTGCAGCATATTGCCGTAGAAAATGATGGTTACGGTGCACCTTCTCTCGTATTGAGTGGCGCAGCAGCCGAGCGTTTGGAGGCTATCACTCCGTTAGGAAAAACCGCTAAACTACACGTGAGTTTAACCGACGAGCCACCCTATGCACTTGCTCAGGTGATTATTTCTGCCGACTAAAGTTCAAAATATTCCTGCAAGGCTAACAGCGAAGAATAACCTGATTTTTCCATGTCCTCGATATTCGTGATGGCAAGGCTAGCATATCGTTCTTCAGCAGCACAAATTTCTGCAACCGCCGTGGCACCAATACTTAGGGCGGCGCCTTTTAATTCATGACAGGTGACTTTCCATAGTTCTTTGTCAGAGGTTGTTTTTAATGTGTTGATGCAGCGTTCAAGTGTATCTTTAAAGTG
>JAIXRX010000199.1 GCA_027485005.1 Alphaproteobacteria bacterium | reverse complement strand
TGTGCTTCCACACTTTGGGCAGCGGTTGCTCGGTCACTCGGCGGAGCGGTAATGAATGCCTCGTCGACCGTTACCACCCCTTGAGTGATAACAAAGCAGGACTTAAACCACTGCGTGGTGGTGTCTGCCCCCGTCACGGTTCCTCCGGTATTATTTGCCGGAAGATTGATGTTGATGGGCTGCGGGTCTTGCTTGCGGCAAGATATCCCAAACAGCAAAAGCACTCCCGCGATTGCTGTTAATAATGTTAATTTTCTCATATTTTTTGCGGTTTCCCGCAGTTTTAATTGTTATTATTTATATGATTATAGTCGCGAGAGGGCGCGCTAAGCCGTAAAATACAGGCAATTAATCGCCGCTGAGTATACGAATTTTGTTGATACTGTGTGTGAAGATTTGATGACAATGCGGAAAAGCAAAAAATATCTGCAAAACATTCATGAAAATGTAACTAATTGCTGCTACAAGTAGAGCATAGAAGAATAATAGTTGCCCTAAAGGAGCATATGATGGCCGAGATTGAAGCTGAAGATAGCACCATTAAAAACCTACAAGATCAAATTAGCTCATTAAAAAATGAGCTGAAAGAGTATGGCGATATCCCAGGTATTGGCGGAATTCTTGGTAAGATGAGCAGCGTCAGCTTGATGCTTGGGGCTGCGGATCGAATGGATAAAGACGCGCCACTGCTGCAAAATATTACCTCTGCTAGCATGTTGGTTTCGACTGTGCCCGGAGTGGGGCAGAGCAATGCAGCAAAAATTGTTTCTGGAATTTTGGGGTATTTGGGCTTAGGCGAACTATTGCTGAACAAAACCAGTGATGTGAGCATGGTGGATATGAAAGACCCTGAAGTGCGCGCGCAGGTGGCGGAAAAATTGAAAAATACGGCGGCATCCACCAAAGAAAAAGCTGGTGGCCTTTTAGGAGATTTTATTACGGCGGTGGCCGGCGAGGGCTTTTTGAATAAAATGAAAGAGCAGGCCGCACAGTTAAAAGATAACATTAGCGGCGCTATCTCTGTAGCGGGTGTTGATTTAGAAGCGCTTGGAATTAAAAATGGTGGCTCGCAAGTTTCAACGGCTGGAAAAAAACCACCCAAAGTGGAAGTGCCAACTCCTTAGAAAACTCTAATTTTTTAAGCACGTTTTTGCTGTTTTTCCCAGCGGGCGGCGTTTTCTTTAGTTAATTGAACCGCCAGCCAAATATACTCTTCATTCTGGTTTTGTTCCAATACTTTACCATTTTTATAAAGCCATTCTAAGCTGTGGATATCATCTGATTTCACGCGGGCGTTAATCGTTTTCATAAACATTTGTGCAAGCCGCTTATCAATCATCTCCAGCAGGTGTGGAACGCCCACGCCATTCAGCGCGGAAAAACCAATCGCAACGTGCTCAGCGGCTTTTTCGTAGCTGCGTTGTTCGTCTTCACTCAGTTGGTCAATTTTATTATGTACTTCCAGCAATCGCGCATCTACCTCGGCCTCATCCAGCAGGCTCAGCAACACTTTTCGCACATCACTGCATTGGGCTTCGGTGTCGGGGTGGGCAATGTCGCGCACATGCAAGAGCACATCCGCTTCTACCACTTCTTCCAGCGTTGCGCGGAAGGCGGCCACTAATTCGGTGGGGAGGTTGGAGACAAAACCCACCGTGTCCGACAAAATAATTTTGAGTCCAGAGGGCAGGGTGAGAGCGCGCATGGTGGGGTCGAGGGTCGCGAATAATTTGTCTTGCGCGAGCACTTTGGCTTGCGTGAGGCGATTAAATAGCGTGGATTTTCCCGCGTTGGTATAGCCCACAATCGCGACCACCGGAAAGGGCACTTCGCGCCGTGTGGCGCGGTGAAGCTCACGCGTGCGAGTCACTTGTTTCAATTCTTTTTTGAGTTTTATCACGCGGTCATTGATAATTCGGCGATCTAATTCGATCTGTGTTTCACCTGGCCCGCCCATAAAACCCGCGCCGCCACGTTGACGTTCCAAGTGCGTCCACGAGCGCACGAGGCGGCCTTTTTGGTAGTTGAGTGCGGCGAGCTCGACTTGCAATTTACCTTCGTGGGTGCGGGCGCGGGCGCCAAAAATCTCTAAGATGAGCGCAGTGCGGTCGATGACTTTGCATTTCCATGCGCGCTCAAGGTTGCGCTGCTGCACGGGCGTAAGTTTGCTGTCAACAATCACCAGCTGAATGTCGGAATCTTCAATGTAGGTGGCGAATTCTTCGACCTTGCCAGACCCAAGGAGCGTGGCGGGTGTGATTGAGCGTAAGGCTACGCCAACCACATCCGCCACCTCTAGGTCAATGGCATGAGCAAGCCCTGCGGCTTCCCCAAGGCAGGCATCCAACGTGCGTCCATCTGCGAGAGCAGAAGATGTAGAGGCCTGCGAATTTTGCGTGCGATAAGGGTGCAGCACTAATGCTCGCGCGCGATTAGCGATGGTGCTGTGTTCAATCATTCAAAAACGAGGGTAATGGGGTTATGCGCCAACGGGAATATCGTGAGCGGGCATCGCCATCGCTTCTTCCGCGCCTTCTTCACCATGCAATTGCACAGAAGCAGCAGGCACAATGGTAGCAATCGCGTGTTTGTAAACGAGCTGCATTTGCGGCCCGCGACGCAGCACGAGGCAGAAATTGTCGAAAGCGGTGATATTGCCTTGGAGTTTAACGCCGCTGACCAAAAAGACGGTCACAGGCATTTTCTTTTTGCGAACAGTATTTAGGAACGTATCCTGCATATTTTGATTTTTTTCGGTGGCCATTGGCTGCCCCTTTTCTATTGTTATGTTGTTGTTCGAACGATGCTTTAAGCGGTAGGTTTTCCTACTCACTGCAGTCTTTTTATCAAAGCTATCCACATTTGGCTAGAGCATTTTGTGCACCTGCAGCAAATGGCGGCAAACTGTGCTGAAAGCGCAACAAAAGAGATGGTTAAGGTGTTGTTTTTGTTGAACGGCTAGCCAATTTAGGCGAGGTGCTTCGGCATGGGGCGCACCGTGCCAAAACAAAAAACCCTGCCGGTTGGCAGGGTTTTTGTGGGTTATAAACACGTTCGAATGGGAAACAAACGCGTGTGTAGATTGTTTAAGTAATCGACATACCTTTGAAGGTAGCTGCAACGCGTTGCTTATCAACCAAGGTTGCCCAGTAGCCTTTGGTGTCAGTCACAGCATTCGCAATCCCTTTATGGGCTTGCACCGCAGCTACCGCTCCGCCAACCACCAGCAGTGCGCCAAGCGCTTTTTTCCAGAAGCTTCCTTTTTCAGTTTCCTGACCTTGTTCGTCGGTTTTTGCTAAGCCGCTTTTGAAAGCGAATATACCAGCGACTGCGGCCACCAGAGCGCCCAATGCAGTGGTCCGTGGGTTCATTTGCATTTTTTCAGCCGCTTTAGCAAACATGCTTCCATCAAAGTTTTTGAAAGATTTTTC
>JAIXRX010000140.1 GCA_027485005.1 Alphaproteobacteria bacterium | reverse complement strand
TGGGCGGCGCCCGTTTTTAAAGTTTAACAAAAAATTTAACGCGCGGAATATAGCAGGGGGCAGGGCGAAATAGTGTGAAGATTTGATGACAGTTTATGCATTTGCGCCCGCTATCGCGACTAATGTCGCTCACATGGCGCTTGGCCGCAGGCGCGCTCGGTTTACTAACCTCGTTGCGTTTTACTCCGTGGTATTCTGCTGAATGCTACATGAGTAGGGCTCAAGGCTGACTCGGCCTACTGGCCTCGGGATGCTTTACTTCAAACTCGCTAGAATCTCTTGCGCGGCTTTGGCGGGGTCGGGTGCGTCGGTAATCGGGCGGCCAATCACAATATAATCAGCACCTTTATCCACCGCTTCTTTGGGAGAAAGTATGCGTTTTTGGTCGCCTTTTTCGGAGCCGGCTGGGCGAATGCCGGGCACCACCAGTTTAAAATCATGCCCGCATTGGCGCTTAATCATGTCAATCTCATAAGGGCTGCACACTACGCCGTCGAGGCCACTGCTTTGCGCAAGGTCAGCCAATCGCAATACTTGTTCGTGCAGTGGTGCTCGCACTCCCACCATGTCCAGATCATCTTGATCCATGCTGGTTAGCACCGTTACCCCAATCACCAAGGGGCGCTCTTGTCCTGTCATGTCTGCCACCCGCATCGACGCGTCAATCGCGCGTTGCAACATAGTGCGCCCACCGCTGGTATGCACCGTCATCATAAAGGTGTTGATGCCTGCGGTGGCTTCAATTGCTTTGGCTACCGTGTTTGGAATATCATGAAATTTCAGATCTAGAAAAATCGGTTGGCGTTGTTCACTGAGTAAACGTACGCCTGCCGCACCATGCGCGGTAAAAAATTGCAAGCCCAGTTTAATCGCACCCACATGCGGCCCAACCGCTTGGGCAAGGCTGTAGGCCTTGTCCATATCGTCCGTGTCGATCGCGCAGATGATGGGGTTATGTGCCACGTTCTACTCGTAGGTAAACACGGTTTCGCCCGCCACCACGGTGCGCAGGGCACGGCCTTTCACGGGCCAATTATCAAACGGTGAATTGTGCGATTTGCTGCTGAAATCTTTGGGGTTGATGTTCCACGCCATATTCAAATCAATCACGATTAAATCGGCACGTTTGCCTTTTTGCATGCGGCCGCATGGCACATGAATAATATCCGCTGGTTTGTAGGTCATTGCGGCCAGCACGTCACGCAGTGGCATAATGCCGTTGTGGTAAAGCGAGAGCGACAAAGGCAACATGGTTTCAAGCCCTACAATGCCGAACGATGCATTGGAAAGTGGCAAGCGTTTTGTTTCTGCGTCATGCGGGGCATGGTCGGTCGCAATGGCGTCAATCGTGCCATCACGCAGGCCTTCAATCACCGCGAGGCGGTCTTTTTCGGCGCGCAGTGGTGGGTTCATTTTACTGAAGGTTTTATATTCTTCCACCGCTTCATCGGTCAGCGTGAAATGGTGGGGAGCGGCTTCTGCTGTCACTTTCACGCCACGCGCTTTATAGCGGCGCACGGTGTCAATCGCTTCGGCGGTGGAGATATGCAGTACGTGATATTGTCCGCCAGTCATTTCTGCCAGAATGCAATCACGCTCCACCATCACGGCTTCCGCCGCATTCGGAATCCCGCGCACACCAAGGCGTGCCGACACCGCACCCTCATTCATGCAACCACCATTGGAAAGGTGCAAATCTTCGGCATGTTGTGCCACAGGTACGCCCAGCATTTTGCTGTATTGCAGCGCTTGGCGCATGAGTTGAGCGTTCATCACAGGCAGGCCGTCATCCGTAAAACCAACGGCACCGGCTTCTTTCAGCAGGCCCATCTCGCTTAAATCTTCGCCCTTCATGCCTTTAGAAATACAGGCATAGGTGGTCACATGCACATAGCCAGTTTCCAAACCGCGGCGGTTCACAAATTCAACCACAGCCACTTCGTCAATCACTGGCTTGGTATTCGGCATCATCGACACCAGCGTGACACCGCCAGCCGCTGCGGATTTCGAACCCGTGGCAATCGTTTCTTTATGTTCTTGGCCGGGCTCACGAAAATGCACTTGAATGTCCAGCAGGCCAGGGCAAAGCACATGGCCGCCGCAATCAATTACTTCCGCGCCTTCAGGAATGCCAGCAGCGAATACATTTGCACCTAAATCAGCAATCGTGTCACCCACCGTGAGCAGGCCACCCATTTCGTCCAAACCCGTTTCAGGGTCAATCAGTCGGGCGTTCACATAGGCCACTTTTTTGCCAGCATTCTGGCGGGTGGGGAGCGTAAAGTTCATTTGTTTAGACACGTTTTTATTCCTTATTTATTCGCTAAATTATGAGAAAGAATTTCAAGCACGGCTTGGCGCACGGCCACGCCCATTTCCACTTGCGCCAGAATAATGCTGCGCTGAATATCGTCGGCAATATCGGGGTCGATTTCCACCCCGCGATTAATCGGGCCAGGGTGCATCACCAGCGCATCAGGCTTGGCCATCGCCAATTTGCCGCGGTCAAGACCCCAGTAATGGAAATATTCGCGCAATGACGGCACAAAGTTGCTGTTCATGCGTTCCAGTTGCAAACGCAGCATCATCACAATGTCGCAGTCTTTAATGCCTTCACGCAAATCATAAAATGTTTCTACGCCAAATTGTTCGGCATGTGGCAACATCAGGGTGCTAGGTGCAATCAGGCGTACATTCGCGCCCAAAGTTTTGAGCAATAAAATGTTAGAACGCGCCACGCGGCTATGCAGCAAGTCGCCGCAAATCGCAATGTTCAGCCCTGCAATTTTGCCTTTCGCACGGCGGATGGCCAGCGCGTCCAGCAGCGCTTGGGTGGGGTGTTCGTGGCTGCCGTCGCCTGCATTTATCACTGCGCAATTCACCTTTTGTGCCAGCAAATGCACCACGCCCGATTCACCATGGCGCACCACAATAAAATCTGGGTGCATCGCGTTCAGCGTCATCGCGGTGTCAATAAGCGTTTCACCTTTTTTAGCGGAGGATGTCGAGACCGACATATTGATCACGTCCGCGCCCAAGCGTTTGCCCGCCAGCTCAAAGCTGGTGCGGGTGCGGGTGGAATTTTCAAAGAACAGATTGATGACTGTGCGGCCGCGTAAGATAGGGTGTTTTTTGTCCGCGGCACGGTTTTTTTCAACATAACCATCCGCCACATCCAAAAAGGCGGTAATCTCAGCGGCGGTTAGGCCTTCAATGCCAAGCAAATGCGGGTGAGCGTACAGCGCATGCGTCATAAATGTAATATCCTTTAATTTTTACAAAAAATGCCACAAATTCCACTGGCAATCCAGTGAATAATTTCCTAGTTTAGATCCATGAAAAAATCTACTTCGTCTTTGCTGTTAATCGCTTTGTTTCTGCCACTTTCGTTGGCGGGTTGCAAGAAACGCGGGGAGATGAGCGTGGACGCCGCTAAATTCTTTGACACGCTCAAAGGCCCAGAGGTGAAAGGGGTGAATGATACTCAGGCGGATGCCGCCAAACAGGCCGAAGATGCAGGTAATTTTCAGCGCGCCGCACAGATTTATAAAACTTTGATGGACACTAAGCCTTCCGATAGCGCGCTCGCTCTTAAATATGCCAACGCCATGCGCCGTGCAGGGCAGTGCAATAATGCGGCCGTGACCTACCAACAATTAATCGATAAAGACCCCAAAAACCTTGACGCTTTGGAAGGCAAAGGCTTTTGCCAAATGACGTTTGGGGAAGCGAAAGAAGCCAGTAAAACCTTTGAAGCGGTGCTTGCTCAAGACAAAAATCGCTGGCGCACCTTAAATGCTACAGGCATTTTATTCGCCTCACGCGGGAAGGTTAGTGAATCGCTCGCTTATTTTGATGCAGCGAAAAACGCGAGTGAAGGCCAAGTGGCAGTGCTTAATAATCTCGGTATCGCGCAGTTACTCAACCAAAATTATGCTGAAGCGATTACTACATTGGGTCAAGCAGCGCGCAAGCTGCCTTCCAACAATCCAGACGTGGCGCGGGTCAATACCAACCTCGCACTTGCTCACGCGCTTTCTGGTAATATGGAGCAGTCCGAAGCTATTTTGCGCCAACATTTGTCAGAAGAAGCGGCCTATAACAATCTCGGCTATTTCGCGAAGTTAAAAGACAATAAGCAGCTCGCCACAGACTATCTAAATATGGCGCTCACCAAGAGTGACGGCTATTATAAGCGTGCATGGGAAAATCTTGAGCAGGTGAAAGCTGAGTAGGGGCATAAAAAAAGAGTGGTCAGCATTACCTGTTACCACTCTGATGGATGATTTGAAAGTTTATTTATCTCTCAAGTCATCGTTGTCTAAACCCTCCAAAAAAACGAACCCGTCGTCTTCGTCTTCGTCAGGGCCGACAACTCTTAACTCGTCCTCCATAATCCTTTCATCAGGATCAGGAACGCTTTGTGGGCCACCGGCCCAATTTATTACTGACATAATTATATAAATTTATCCCGTTTCGAAATTAGGTCGGGTCAACACCTCATGCTCTTTTATTTTTATTGCTATGGTTAAGAGCACAAGAAAAACCGCTATAACTATAGCCGAGAGTCACGCGAAAGCATAATGACAGTTTGATGACGGTTTTGCGTTTGCGCCCGCTATCGCCGCCTACTGAGGCTCACATGGCGCTTGGCCGCAGGCGCACTCGGACTACTGTCCTCGCGTCACACCTCACTTTTTACATTTGCCAGCACCACTCAAACCCGCTAAAAACGGCGCATGTTAACCACGCTTTCCATCCGCAATATTGTGTTGATTGCCGAGGCCGATTTGTCTTTCGGCGCGCAGCTTTCTGTGCTCACGGGGGAAACGGGCGCGGGCAAGTCCATTTTGCTGGACGCGCTGGGGCTGGCCCTCGGCGCGCGCGCAGAAGCCCGCCTGATTCGCTCAGGTGCCACGCAAGCCAGTGTTTCGGCCGTATTCTCCCCCATTTCCGCAGACGCTAAAATTATTCTCAACGACCTCGGCATCGAGGC
>JAIXRX010000193.1 GCA_027485005.1 Alphaproteobacteria bacterium | reverse complement strand
CAGTGGCAAAGAAACGCAGTAGAAGGCATGAACCTTTGACGAGCCATTGGCTCATAATCACCCTTTTGCCTGGAGAATTTCATGGCATCTGCTTCTTCCCCCACTCCCGCTGAAACCACTCCCGATACCACGCATGGTGCTCATGGCTCGTTCTGGACGTTGTTGATTGGCTGTATTGGTGTGGTGTATGGCGATATCGGTACTAGCCCGCTTTACGCGATGCGCGAGTCGTTGCATCATGTGGCGCAGGACGGCATTGATACTGGCGAAGTATTGGGTGTGATTTCTCTGCTAATTTGGGCGCTGATTGTTGTCGTGACCCTTAAATATGTCACGCTGCTGATGCGCGCTGATAATAACGGCGAGGGTGGTCTTCTTTCTTTGATGGCGCTGGTGCGTAAAGCTCTGGGTAAGCCACACAGCACTATTATGCTGCTGGGTATTGTGGGTGCGGCGATGTTTTATGCTGACGCGATGATTACGCCTGCTATTTCAGTGCTTTCAGCGGTGGAAGGCTTGAAGCTGATAACGCCTGTGTTTGAACCATATATTATTCCGATTACTTTGACGATTCTGGTGGCATTGTTTTTGGTACAAAGCCACGGCACCGGTAGCATGGCGGCGTGGTTTGGTCCTCTCACCATTTTATGGTTTAGTGCGATGGCCGCAGCGGCTATCCCGCATATTATTGAAAATCCGCATGTGCTAACGGCAGTGAATCCGTATTATGGTTTCGAGTTTTTTGTCGAGCATAGTGGCTTATCAATGGTGGTGCTAGGATCGGTATTTCTGGCGGTCACAGGCGCAGAGGCCCTCTATGCGGATATGGGGCATTTTGGTCGCAAACCCATTCAGCAGGCATGGTTCTGGTTTATTCTTCCCGCATTACTCATCAATTATTTGGGGCAGGGTGCATTAATTCTGAAAGATCCAGCGGCTATCCAAAATCCCTTCTTTTTGATGGTGCCGCCATGGGCTTTAGCTCCGATGGTGGGTTTAGCCACGATTGCCACAGTGATTGCCAGCCAAGCCGTCATCACGGGGGCGTTCTCGCTCACTCGTCAGGCAATTCAGCTTGGTCTTTTGCCACGCTTGGAAATCCGCCATACCTCTGAATCACATTCTGGCCAGATTTATTTGCCGCAGATTAATTTCCTGATGATGATTGGGGTATTGGTGTTGGTGGTTTTGTTCAAAAGTTCCAGCGCGCTGGCCTCTGCTTATGGAATCGCCGTGACCGCAGATATGGTGATTTCTGGCATCATGGCACTTGTTATGATGCATGTGGTGTGGAAATGGAGCTTGCCTAAAGCCTTCTTAGTGATGATGCCATTTTTTGTTGTCGATTTCAGTTTCTTTAGTGCCAACATCATGAAAATATGGGATGGCGGTTATGTGCCGGTGGCTATGGCTCTTGGGCTGATTATAGTGATGTGGACATGGGTAAAAGGCACAGATATCTTGATGCAGAAATCCGCCAAAGACAGTGTGGGCTTGAGTGATGTGATTGAGATGCTGAAAA
Source organism: Alphaproteobacteria bacterium (assembly GCA_027485005.1). Classification (GTDB taxonomy): domain Bacteria; phylum Pseudomonadota; class Alphaproteobacteria; order Rickettsiales; family JAIXRX01; genus JAIXRX01. Next base: position 2,481 of record JAIXRX010000193.1, on the reverse strand, counting down.
TGAGCAAGCCAACCCGAGTGGCTGGGACCGCTATTTTCCTTACCAATGATCCTGACAATGCGCCCACTGCACTCATGCATAATCTCAAACACAATAAAGTGCTGCATCAGCATAATGTGATTCTGACCGTGCGCACCGAGCAATCCCCTTATGTGACTGGTGAGCAACGGATTGAATGGCTGCCGATTGACGAAGATTTCTCGAAAATTATTCTGCATTTTGGCTATATGGAAAATCCAGACATCCCAGCGATGCTGACTAAATGCCGCAAACATGGCTTGCGTTTTGACATTATGTCGACATCGTTCTTCCTTGGACGCCGCACCATTAAGCAGGATGCGAACAGCGGACTGCCGCTCTGGCAGGATAATATCTACATCATGCTTTCGCGTAATGCGACGAACGCCACGGACTTCTTCCATATTCCGATTGGGCGTGTGGTCGAAATGGGTACGCAAATGCGGCTGTGAGCTAGCGCTGGCTAAAAGAAAGCTTGGTTCCTCCAAAGAGATAGCCCGTGGATAAAGCCGCAGAGTCCAGCGCGATGGCCTGTGCATCAATACCCTTTGGTGTGCCAACCACTGATATTGCTTTGCCGCAGGGAACATCGCAAGCAACGCCATTCACATTTTCTTGCATAACAGGCACTACGGTGACGGTTTTTCCTTCTGCAAGCGTCACATATTGTTCCATATGTTTTGCTTGAGGAATGCTTGCAATCCGTGTGACGCGTACAAGAATCGTGTCGCCGTCATTCGCTTTTTTGATAGCCGGGCTAATGACTTGCCGGACTAAAGCTTTAGATTTTAGTGACATGTCCTGTCCTGCCACAAATTCTGCATTAGCTAATCGTCGTAAATTTGACCCGCCGAGGTCACTGGCATTACGTTTATCTGCAATGGTGGCAGCAATCTTTTCAAAATCCCCGCTAGCGGCGGCTTCTTGGAATAATCGCACCGTTTCTTTGCCCATTAAAGCGCTTGGGTTATTATAATATAAATCAAGCGCCGCGAAACGTTGTGGTGCATTCAGTTTTTCCCAGCATTCGTCCCCTAGCGTATTTTTCAGCTCGCCCAGCATCTCTTTTAAATCATGCCGTGCCAGCTTTTTTGCATCGGCCTTGCTGAGTGTTTTTTCTCCGTTGCAGTAGGCTTTAAAAGTCTTGTCTGTCCATCCCAGCAATTCTTTTCCTGTCTCAAAGGCATTATTCCGTGCGAGGTTATAGCCTAATCCAATGGTAGGGTAGCCATCAGGATACTCTTTTGTTTTCATGCCATCAAAATAGCGTTTGCCCGAATAATCTTCGACCTCCCAGATCCATTTATCCATAAACACATCAATCAATCCACGGTCGGAATCGACATGTGCTAACTTTTGATGCGTATAGCCAACGGTATGCTGATCCATGTAAGCGGATTTTTTCTTACTCGGTTCGGTATCCAGCAGCGTTCCATTTTTGGGTGTTGGCCGCAGATGTTTGATATTGGTCGGGCTTTTCTGAGAGATTTTTTTATGTAAATCGGTGGCTTTCTTACCTACTTTTTCCACCCATGAGCTCTCTTTAGGCGTTCCTGAAATAACTGTTACGGTTGGCTTAGGCGCCGCCATTTTTTCGACTACGGCGATCGCAGGGGGGATGGGAAGCGGATTATTATTATTTATAGATGGTGCCGTGCCATTTTGTAGCATGAAGCCAAGCAGCGCGACCGTTAATTCAAAGCCTTGAACATGCTCAACGCCCCATTTGGCAATGGCTTTGGCGCGCTCTTCTTGCCCAAATTGCTTTGTTGCATCATACGCTGCATCGAGTGTTCTAAGCGCCGTTTCTAAGGCCTTACGCCCACCCACAAGAGCCTTATCGGCGATTGGGCCAAGTGCCTCTAGCCGTTCTTTCAGAGTCGGCATGGCCATGATTTCAGAGAAATATGGCTCATCAAGCTTTTGCTCAAGATAAATCTCGGTGATACTGCGTTTCAGATCTTTAGGGAGTGGGGTTTCTGTAAAGGTTTCAAGCCGTTTCAGGCCTTCTGCAAGATGTTCTCCAGTGGTGGTCGAGATCGTGTAGAGATTGCCCAACATCTGCTCGGCGGCACCACCTTCTCGCCAGAATAAAGAGTCGATATCCCGCGTGTGAGGAAGCCGATATTTAATTTCTTCAAGGGCATCTTCGACAAATATCTTTTGATTGACGATCGATGGATGAGAGGCATGACCCAAGAATTGTTTTTCCCACGTTGGGCGTAAATGGTCGCGTAGCTTATCCCATCTGTCTTTGGGAAATCGCGTGTTTATGTCTTCAATCTCATTTAGCATCTCTGCGATATGATCTTGTATTTGCTCACTGGTTTTCTGTGGAAAGTAATTCTCAGTCAGCAATGTTAGCTCAGCATGAAGAGCATCTTCATCGTGTAAATCCAATAAAGATGAAGGAATATTTTTCAGAAAATTCTGAATAAATTGCTGTGCGCTTGTTTCTTGATT
>JAIXRX010000184.1 GCA_027485005.1 Alphaproteobacteria bacterium | reverse complement strand
ACTAATCCTGCCACGGCTGCTATGTGTGGTTATAAGATTGTGTCAATTCCTTCGGATGCAAATGGTCTTGTCAATATGGAAGCATTTGAAGCCGCGCTGAATGAAGACGTGGCGGCCTTCATGCTAACTAATCCAAGCACCTGTGGTTTGTTTGATCCGAACGTGAAAAAGATTGCAGACAAACTGCATGAAGTGGGTGCGTATTTCTATTGTGACGGCGCGAATTTTAACGCCATCGTTGGTCGCGTGCGTCCTGCTGATTTCGGCGTGGATGTGATGCATATCAATCTACACAAAACCTTCTCCACGCCGCATGGCGGCGGCGGCCCAGGCAGCGGCCCGATTGTGGTGTGCGAGGAATTGATTCCGTATTTGCCAATTCCTGTCTTGGAAAAAAATGGTGATACATTTACACTGAAAACCGATGCCAAAAATAGCGTTGGCCGTGTAAAGTCTTTCCAAGGTCACATGGGTATGTATGTGCGCGCCTTGTCTTATATGCTTGCGCATGGTGGGGACGGTTTGCGCCAAGCGTCGGAAGATGCGGTGCTGAACGCCAACTATATTCGTGCAAAGTTGCAGGACGCTTATCATTTGCCATTTGCTGGCACCTGCATGCATGAATGCTTGCTGACGGATAAATTCCAGAAAGCCTATGGTGTGACCACCATGGACATTGCAAAAACGCTGATTGAATACGGCATTCACCCGATGACGGTATTTTTCCCGTTAGTCGTGCAAGGCGCTATGCTGATTGAGCCAACGGAAAGCGAAACCAAGCAGACGCTGGATAACTTTATTAGCATCATGCTCAAAATCGCAGAAGATGCGGCAAATGGCCATGGCGAGAAATTCAAGGAATACCCACTAAGCACCCCGCGTCGTCGTTTGGACGAGGCTGGTGCCGTGAAAAATCCGCGATTGACCTGGAAAGAGCTTGCTAACTAAAGTTTTTTTGCAAATAAGCTGACAATCGGCCCTAACAGTGCTAGCTCTCCCACACGAAATGGGGAAAACATGGTATATGGTGCGCATCATTCATCCAGCATAGCGCCTTCGTCCCATCATGGCGGAGGTGAGCAGCCAATTTATGCTGCGTTGGACCTAGGCACCAATAACTGTCGTCTGCTGATTGCGCGTCACGTGCCGACCGCTGCCCAGCCATACAATATTCGTGTTCTCGACAGTTTTTCTCGTATTGTGCGTTTAGGGGAAGAGATGGGCGCGCAGAAACGTCTGTCGGAAGAAGCAATGGAGCGTACTATTCGCGCCCTACATAATTGTAAACGTAAAATTGAAAAGTTTCATATTACGCGCTCACGTTTTGTAACGACTGAGGCGTGCCGCCAGGCGACCAATAGCGAGGAGTTTCTCGCGCGTGTGCGCCGTGAGGTTGGCATTGATATCGAAATTATTCCTACCAGTGAAGAAGCGAAACTAGCTTTTGTGGGCTGTGCAATGTTGATGGCGCCGCAGCCTCCTTACGCCCTAATTTTTGATATTGGTGGCGGCAGCACGGAAGTGTTGTGGGTGAAGATTGAAGCTGGTGCCAAAGGGCATTCACCCTTCTCACATACGGTGCTCGACTGGTTTTCATTAGATCGCGGCGTCATGAATCTTTCAGAGGCTTTTGGCGGACATCACATGGCTGACCAATACTACACCGAAATGGTAGATCTAGTCACTCGACAGCTTGCTGATTTCAACACGCGCAATCAGATTTCTGAAGCCATTGCCCAGGGTCAAGTGCAAATGCTTTCAACCTCAGGAACCGTTACAACTTTGGCGGCTATTCATTTGGATTTGCCGCGCTATGATCGCACACGAATAGATGGTCTCACGCTTAGTCGCCAAGAGCTGGTATCAGCGGCACAGAACGTACAAAAAATGCGAGCCTCGGAGCGTTTTGCGCATCCTTGTATTGGCTCCGACCGTTCTGATTTTATTGTATCGGGTTGCGCACTGTTTGACGCAGTGACGACCCTGTGGCCCGTACCGCATATGACCATTGCTGACCGCGGGGTGCGCGAGGGCATTGTCATTTCACTTATGCAGCCAGCGGAATAGTGCCATGAGTAGCTCTAAAAAATCAGGTAATTCTCGTGGGCTTCATACTCGGGTAAAAACGGCACGCAAGCGCTCCACTTCTTCGACGGCGTGGCTTGCCCGACAGTTGAACGACCCCTATGTACGGATGGCGAAACAAGACGGCTATCGCGGGCGTGCGGCGTATAAATTGATTGAACTGGATGATAAATTCAAATTCCTCAAAAAAGGCAAACGTGTGGTGGATCTAGGTGCCGCCCCCGGTGGCTGGACACAAGTGGCGCTCAAGCGCTGCGGTGAGGGGATGGTGCTGGGTTTGGATCTAAAAGAAATTGAGCCGATCGCGGGTGCAGAACTGATTGTGCAAGATTTTATGCATGATGATGCCCCGGAGATTATTAAAGGAATTCTAGGTGGCAAAGTGGACGCGGTCATTTCCGACATGGCGCCGAACGCCAGCGGGCAGACCGACCTTGACCATATGCGTATCATGATGCTGTGTGAAGCGGCGGCGTTGTTTGCGATTGAGGTGTTATCCCCAGGTGGTTCCTTTGTAGCGAAGGTTTTGCGCGGTGGCACCGAGCAGGAATTGCTAGCGCAGCTGAAAAAGAATTTCACTACCGTGAAACACGCCAAACCTGCCGCCAGCCGAAAAGATTCTGCTGAAAGTTATGTGGT
>JAIXRX010000004.1 GCA_027485005.1 Alphaproteobacteria bacterium | reverse complement strand
TCGTCCACACTTAAAATGGTTTTGAGTTTGCCGCCCATACTTTTGCTGAAGGTTTTGATGAAAATATCCTGCAATAAATTCGCATAATATTTGCGCCACCCCTTGATTTTTTCGGGGTTTTCATAGTTAGTCTTCCCAATTTTTAGCGCTTGCTGATAGGTAAAGCGCTCGAACCAATCCCCCTGGGTTTGAACATGGGTGTGCAGCTCATGACGCAGTTCTTCAAGGGTTTTAGCATTCGCTACCAGCAAGCTGGGTTGTAACTGAGTCAGCGCGCCCAGTACGGAGCTATTGGGTGGTAAAAAGCCGAGCGTTTTTGCGTTCAAAATCGGGAAAATATAAGCAGCGGCATAGGCGGCTGGATTCTGCCAATCACTCATCACTAACATATTCTCTTGTCCAACATTAACGGATGCTTTCTGAAAAAGATCAATCAAAGTCCGGTAGGTTTCACCCCATTCGGCATGGGTGCGTTTCAGAACCGTAGAATTGCTATCGGTCATGCCAATATCGTCGGCAGTGGTAGGAAAACAGAGAATGGTAGCCGTTTCTTCTGGTTGGTTAGCCGTACGTTTCTGGCTAACGCGGTCTGGCTGCGGGCGGCCTAATTGCATGAGTTCGTCAATAAACACCACACGCAATTGAGGTGAGGTGAACACCTCACTTCCTTTAGGCTGCAAGATAATAACGCACATGACTTCCGGAGGGAGTTCTGTCATGGCAAGTAAGGATTTAAGTGTTTTTATATCATCCAGAACTAAGCAGGCGACTTTGCTGTCGTAAATAATGCGCATATGTTCCGCACTATCAAGTGCCATTGGAATCGCCACATTAATAAGGCCTTGCAGGCTATGAGCGATTGTAGAAAGCCACAGATAAGGAGATATAGAACCGAGTGAAATGGCGCGTGCTCCACGCGCAATGCCAAGTGCATCTAATCCGCGAACATAAGCCCCCACCCATTCTCCCGCCTCTTTATAAGCCATGGGTTTGTTGCGGCTGCCATCTAAAAACCATAAAAAAGCGTGATTCTCACCCGCTAATAGTGGGTGAAGAAACCATTCAGCTAGGTGCGACTTGGTCATAGCAAGTCTTTCGAGCATAAATTTGCTTTCATTCATCTGGTTATTTTTCTGTTATTCACCTATATATAAAAAAATACTTGGTCGTGCAAATAGTTAGCGACCATTCACTTCTTGATGGAAATCCTTATGTCTGCCACTTTCGCGCCCAAAGCCACTTCTTCGACTAAAGCTAAAGCGGCCCCCGCCAAAGAAAAGCTGCCAGTGTGGGATTTAACACACTTTTATGCCGCGCATGACGACGCGCAAGTGGCCAAAGACATTGCCAAGCTCAGCAATCTGAGCAGTGATTTTGCCAAACAATATAAAGGGAAAATCGGAAAGTTAGACAGTGCAGCACTCACCAAAGCGCTAAAAACCTACGAAAGCATGAAGGAATTAGAAGGTAAGCTGAGCTCTTATGCCTATTTGCTTTATGCGACTGACATGACCAACCCAAGCTATACGGCATTTTATCAGAATACGTTGGAGCGCTTAACGTCCCTTAGTACGCTGACATTATTCTTCTCGATTGAGCTGAATGGCTTAGATGAAAAAGTGCTGCAACATATGCTCAAAGAAGACAAGGCGCTTGCAAAATTTGCGCCCGTGTTGCGCGATGTGCGGGTGTTCAAGCCGTATCAATTGCCAGAAGAACAAGAAAAATTACTGCATGAAAAATCGGTGACGGGCTCGGCCGCATGGGTGCGTTTATATGATGAAACGCAAGCCGCGATGGTTTTTCCATTGGGTAAGAAAAAACTCAATATCGAACAAATTACCGACATGCTGGCTTCACCTAAGCGTGAAGAGCGCGCGGCGGCGGCGAAAGTTTTCTCAAACACCCTGCAAGGCAATGCCAAACTTTCTGGCTTGATTACCAACACGCTGGCAAAAGACAAAGCGATTGAAGATGAGTGGCGCGGGTTTGCGGCGCCGATTTCCTCGCGCAACCTTGCAAACTATGTGGAAGACGAGGTGGTGGACGCGTTGATGCAAGCGGTGCGCGCGGCCTATCCGCGTTTGTCGCATCGTTATTATGCGCTGAAAGCCAAATGGCTGGGGCTTAAAAAACTGGAATATTGGGACCGCAATGCGCCGCTGCCCGGTGCGCGTGAAACCCGCTATACTTGGGCGCAAGGGCGCGAAGTGGTGCTTTCGGCGTACCGCGATTTTTCGCCGAAAATGGCGGATGTGGCGCAACGCTTCTTTGATGAAAATTGGCTGGACGCGGAAGTGCGCCCTGGCAAATCACCAGGTGCTTTTTCGCACCCCACTGTGCCGAGTGTCCACCCCTATATTCTTATGCATTACCAAGGCAAAACGCGCGACGTGATGACGCTGGCGCATGAGCTTGGTCACGGCGTGCATCAGGTGCTTTCAGGTAAACAAGGGGCGTTGATGGCCGACACACCGCTGACGCTGGCAGAAACGGCATCGGTGTTTGGGGAGCAATTAACATTCCAGAAATTACTTGCGCGTGAAAAAAGCAAAAAAGCCAAGCATCTGATGATCGCTTCCAAAGTGGAGGATATGCTTAATACCGTGGTGCGCCAGATTGCGTTTTGTGACTTTGAAATTCGTTTGCACAATGCCCGAAAACAAGGCGAGCTTTCGCCTGAGGCGATTGGTGAGCTTTGGATGGCCGCGCAAAAAGAAAGCCTTGGTTCGGCCGTGAATCTGCGGCCTGAATATAGTATTTTCTGGTCCTATATTCCGCACTTCATCCATTCGCCATTTTATGTTTATGCCTACGCGTTTGGGGATTGCTTGGTGAATGCGCTTTATGCGGTTTATGCTGAAGAAGCCGCCAAAGGACGCGGTGCTGATTTTGTGAAAAAATACCACGCCATGTTAGAGGCAGGTGGCACCATGTGGCATAAGGAATTGCTGAAGCCATTTGGATTAGACGCCAGCCAGCCAAGCTTCTGGCTCAAAGGCTTGAGCGTAATTGAAGGCTTTATTGATGAGTTGGAAGAAAACGCCGAGTTTTAAGTGATGCCAGTAGGTCGAGCCAGCCTTAAGCTTGTTTCATGTGAGCTTCAGTAGAAGCGAACGGAAACAAATGTAAAAAATCCCTAAGCGATTTTTTGCTCTTCGACTAGATGCGCCATGACATGCAGCAAATCCAGTGTTGGATATTTGCCACCCACTTCCTCCGCCAAATCAATACCGCTGGCAATAAAGGCAATCGCCACGTGACGTGCGGCAAAACCAGTCTCTACCATCACATGCATAAAATGCTTGGCGAGCTCGACATTGCGATGCAATTCGTCACGCGTATTGTCGCACATATCTTTCGGTAAATATTCGCTCAAAGTTTGCACGGTCATCTCCATGAGGCATTTTTTCGTTAAATGAAACCTAGCAAATAAAAACTCCCTTGTGTGTGAAGCTTTTGTTACAATTTCAGTGCGATTTGATAACGCTAATCTAGCGTTGCCGTAGCTCATCGTAAATGCCAGAACACAAGCTGGAAAGCTGGTTTGGAGCAATAGTGAAGGCAGGCGTGAGATAGATGACATCCTCCAGCGGGCGGATCCACAAGCCCTTGCCCACAAATTGTTGGCGCAAAGCATGGCGATTCATGCGGCCTTTTTCAAGTTGAACCACGCCAATAGCTCCCATCACGCGTACATCCACAACCCCTTGTAAATCTTTGCATTTTGCGAGTTCCTCAAACATTTGCGCCGCTATATTTTGTACCTGTTCAAGCCGTGGTTCTGTGGCAAATAAATCAATTGACGCATTGGCCACCGCACAAGCCAGCGGATTTGCCATATAAGTCGGGCCATGCATCAGGGCGTGGCTGGCGTCGTCGCTCCAGAATCCATCAAAAATTCGGCTGGAAGCAAGTGTGGCCGCCAGTGTCATCATGCCGCCCGTCAGCGCTTTGCCAACACACATGATGTCAGGCGCAATGCCTGCTTGTTCGCAGGCAAACATGCTGCCCGTGCGGCCAAAACCAGTGGCGATTTCATCCGCTATCAACAATATATCATATTTTTTGCATATGTCGGCAATACTGCGCAATGTGTCTGGTGTGTGAAATTTCATGCCGCCGGCACCTTGCACCAGTGGCTCGATGATAAGGCCGGCAAAGCTGCTTTGATGGTGCGCAATAAACGCCTCGAAGGCTTGCATTTGCTGGGTGTTGCGCGGCAAAGGCACGCAGTGATTTTCGGCAAGCATGCCCTTAAAGGCGAGGTGGAAATTTTGTTCAGGATCAGACACACTCATCGCGCCCAATGTGTCACCATGATAGCCATGTTCAAAACAAACAAATTTGGTGCGCTGCGGCTGGCCGTGATTGCGCCAGAATTGCAGCGCCATTTTGAGCGCCACTTCCACTGCCACTGAGCCTGAATCTACGAAGAAAGCGCGTGCCATTCCTGTCATCGTGCAAAGCTTGGCAGCAAGCGTTTCTGCTGGCGTATGAGTAAGCCCTGCAAACATGATATGGGAAAGAGTTTCCGCTTGTTTTTGGACGGCAGAAATAAGGGCAGGGTGGCCATAGCCGTGGCAGGCTGTCCACCAGCTGGCAATGCCGTCAATCAAGGTACGGCCGTCTTCCAAATAAATCTCAGAACCTTTAGCACCCAAAACAGAAAGCGGCGGCAGCGCCGTTTTCATCTGGGCGTAAGGCCACCAGAGATTAGTGTTTGCAGCCGACATGGCAGTGGCTTTTTTCGTCTTCACCCGCGCTGTGGCTGTGGTTTTCCATCTCGCGGTCGGTGGTCAAGCCGAGGCGAGAAAATAAGGCGCGGTCTTTTTCGGTTTGTGGGTTGCTGGTGGTTAGCAATTCGTCACCGTAGAAAATTGAGTTCGCGCCCGCAAAGAAGCACATGGCTTGCATTTCATCTGACATTTGCTCGCGCCCTGCGGAAAGCCGCACATAAGACGACGGCATCATGATGCGTGCAATCGCAACCATGCGCACAAACTCAAAGACGTCTAGCGCCTCGCGCCCACTGAGCGGCGTGCCTGCCACTTGCACCAGCATATTGATAGGCACGCTGTGAGGCGGGGTTGAAAGATTGGCAAGAGTGCATAAGAAATCCGCGCGGTGGTGGCGTTGTTCGCCCATGCCCACAATGCCGCCGCAGCACACATTCATGCCCGCGTCCGCCACGTTTTTCAACGTTTGCAGGCGGTCTTCGTAAGTACGGGTGGTGATGATTTCTTTGTAAAATTCTTCCGAAGAATCGAGGTTGTGATTGTAATAATCCAAGCCCGCTTCTTTGAGGGTTTTGGCTTGTTGTTCGTCCACCATGCCCAAGGTCGCGCAGGTTTCAAGGCCCATGGCTTTAACTTCTTTAATCATGTCGCAGACGCGCTCCATGTCACGCGCTTTGGGGCTGCGCCATGCAGCACCCATGCAAAAACGCGTAGCACCCGCGGCTTTAGCAGCACGTGCGGCTTCCAGTACGGGTTCAATGCTCATGAGTTTGGTGGCTTCCACCGGCGTTTCAAAATGCGCGCTTTGCGGACAATATTGGCAATCTTCGGGGCAGCCACCTGTTTTGATGGAGAGCAGGGTAGAAAGCTGCACATGATTCACATCAAAATGGCTGCGATGAACGCTATGCGAAAGAAATAGCAAATCGTTCATTGGCAATTCAAACAGGTCCAGCACTTCTTCACGCGTCCAGTGTTTTTTGGCGTGTTTGGTTTGACCTTGGGGTGCCGCTGCGGTAGCACTCATATGTAAACTCCATTGATTGAGAATAACCACGCTTTAACACCATTTTGAACGAAGATGCCAGCATTAGACGCATTTGCCATACAAGCGCTTGAAAAACTAGCGAAAAACCAGCGAATTCGCACGCTTTGGCCGCTGGAATCAGCAGGTGGGGCATGGGTGAAAGACGCGCACGGTGCGCGTTATCTTTCTTTTGCTAGCAATGATTATTTGGGGTTAAGCCAGCATCCTATGGTTGTGGGTGCCGCCAAAGCTGCGCTGGGACATAGCGCAGGGGCAGGGGCTTCGCGTTTAGCGGGCGGCAACCACCCACTTTATAGCGTGCTAGAAAGCCAATTGGCGCAGTGGAAACAAACTGAAGCCGCCCGCGTATTTGGCAGTGGATATTTGGCGAATCTTGGCGTGATTTCGGCGCTGATGGGCGCGGGTGATGTGATTTTTGCGGATAAACTTTCCCATGCGTGCATGCTGGATGGTGCCAAACTTTCTGGCGCCACATTGCACCGCTTTTTGCACAATGACATGGCGTCTTTGAAAGCGCAGCTAGAGGCGCACCGCACACAAGGCAAACATGCGCTGATTATGACCGAAGCGATTTTTAGTATGGACGGGGACGCGGCACCGCTCACTGAGATTGCTACTCTTGCTGAAGCCTATGATGCATGGTTGTTGGTGGATGTGGCGCACGCGCTAACAGCGCTTCCTACTTTGCCCAAAGACCGCACGATTATGGTCGGTACGCTATCAAAAAGTTTGGGCGCGTATGGTGGGTTTGTGGTGGGTTCGCAAACGGTGATTGATTATCTTTCTTCTTCGGCGCGCAGCTTGCTGTTTTCGACGGCGTTGCCCCCCGCTGTATTGGCCGCGGCCAGCGCGGCTTTAGGGGTGTGGATGGTGGATGCTGCGCCAGCAAAAAAAGCGATGCAACATGCACAAAATTTTGCGGCAGCATTTGATTTACCTGCGCCAGATGCAGCGATTGTGCCGCTGGTAATTGGTGAAGAAAATACTGCATTGCAAGCGATGGAAATGCTGAAGGCGCAAGGATTTTATGTGCCAGCTATTCGTCCACCCACCGTGCCGGTGGGCACGTCGCGCTTGCGTTTTTCTTTGAGTGCGTTGCATGAAGATGCGGATGTTGAGCGATTGATACAAGCGGTGAAGGAGTTATTCGCATGAGCTGGCTCACCTTAAGTGGCTGGGCACAACCAGCAGAAAGTTTGCTGACGCATTTCCCCCATGCGCGCGCAGAAAATTATGCGGCACACGAGAACATCGATGCATGGTTGGCAGCGTTGAGCGCACAAAATCTTTCCGTTGATATATTGGTGGGGTGGTCGCTTGGTGGGTATTTGGCCGTGGAGGCATTGCGCCGCAATGCTTTGCAAGCCAAAGCGTTAGTCTTGATTTCTACACCGATTCAATTTGTGCGAAACGAGATGTTTCTCGATGCGATGCCAGTGCCGACATGGCAGCAATTTAAGAAAAATTATACGGATGATGCGCTGCGAACGGCCAAGCGATTTTCAGCGCTGATGTCGATGGGAGATGCGGCGGCACAGCAGGTGAGTGCGCGGATGCCAAGTGCAGAAAGTATGGCCGATAAAGCGCGATTTGAGCATTGGCTGCATGTGCTTGAAACCGCTAGCCATTTACCACATGTACTTGATCATTTACCGCCCACTTTGGTGATTCATGGCGCACAAGACGCGATTGTGCCCGCTGCACAGGCCGTCACTTGGCAAAAAAAACTGCCTAAGACGCGTATATTAATTTTGCCTCAGGCTGGCCATGCACCGCATTGGCATGATGAGGCGCATGTGCTAGAACAGGTGCATAGATTTACAAAGGAGCATGTGAATGCGTGATTTTAGTGCGGCTGCTGCGCGTTATGCGGCGCATGCCATTATTCAACGCCAGATGCTTGAAGCGTTGCTTGAAGGCGTGGATTTGCACGAAGAAAAGATATTGGATGCGGGGGCTGGCCCTGCAGTAGTGGCGCCGCTTTTGCCAAAAAATTGCCATGTGATCGCGCTTGATCGCGCGGAAGGCATGATGCAGCTTGCTTCTTCCATTTATCCTGCTGTGGTGGCAGACATTACAGCGATACCCTTTGCGCCTGCGTCATTTGATGGGGTGTTGTGCAACGCCGTGTTGCATTGGGTGCAAGACATGATTCCCACCTTGCAACAATTTCGTATGGTCACAAAACCGGGTGGAAAATTATTGCTTGGTTGTTTTGTGGAAGGTACGTTAGCACCGCTTAAGCGGGCGTATCTGAATGCCGATCTTACGCCCAAAGTGATAGAGTTTCCGAGCGATATGGGCTTGACGCAGGCGATAGAAAAAAGCGGCTGGCAGATTGACATGTGCCGTGTAGAAAAATTTTATAGCGACCATGCAAATCTGGCGGCATTGCTGCGCCATTTTAAAGATATTGGCGCGCGTGACCACCGCATGCAAGCGATGGATGGTCTGATGACTCCGCGCATGTTTGAGGCACTTTCAGCCGCCTATGATATGCGTGATGCGCAAGGCCAAGTGCGCGCTCCTTGGGTGGTGAAATTGGTGCATGCGAGCGCGGTCTAATGAGAAAAATATTTATTTCCAGCATTGGCACAGGACATGGCAAAACTTTTGTAGCGAGCCATTTGATTAGGCAGTTGCGCGCAAAAAATAAGGTGCAAGCGCTAAAGCCTTTGATTTCTGGGTTTGATGCGGCAGATGAAACTAATGATGCCGCTTTGTTGCTGCGCGCTCTTGGCCTGCCAGTGAATGAACAATATTATGACGCGATTGCGCCATTTCGTTTTGTTGTGCCCACCTCACCAGACCTTGCGATGGCATTAGAAAATCGTGAGGTGTCGCTGGATGAAATGATGCAAGCCATAAAATTGCGCACGACAAAAGAGGATGCGGATATCTGCGTGATAGAAGGGGCAGGTGGACTGTTCTCACCGCTTACCAAACACCATACAAATTTTGATTTATTATTGCGCTTGGGTGCTCCTTTATTACTCGTTGCGGATACGCGCTTGGGAAGTATCAGTCAGCTTCTGAGCCTATTAGTGTCGTGTCGTATGTGGGGCATTCAAGTGGTACAGCTGGTGCTTTCACAAAGTGAGGAATCGCATGCGATGACGCCACAAGATATGCTCAAATCTTTGTGTGATCATGGCGTGCGATTGCCGGTTGTGATGTTGCCGCGTGTGAAAGAGCATGATAATTTGCCTGATATAACGGGTTGGATGAGGTAGGGACGCATGGATAAAATGATGGGTGCTTTATTGGGTAAGCTAAAAGAAGCTACTAAGCCGCGCTGGCCATGGCAAAAGCAGCCGATACAAGGACTGGATGATTTTAGCTATCCCACAGTTACTGGTCGTATGCTGGCATTGTGTTTAGATTTATTTCTACTCACCTTACTTTCGCCGTTACTAAGAATCGTTACTTCCTCTGTCTATCCCGCACAAACATTGGCGCAGGAGGAAGCTAAGCTGTCCTCTATGCTCCAAGCCTATACGCAACAATATATTTCCATTCAGGAAGTGATTAGTTTTCTGCAACAATCGATATTGCTTTCGCATTTGTTATTGCAATGGGGGATTGCATTATGTGTGTTTGGCGGCGTAACCAGCTGGTGCTTGGCACGCTTCGGATATACGCCTGGTATGTGGTTTTTTCGCTACCGTTTGCGAACAGAAAATTTACAGGAAACCCCCTCGATTGGTCGAATTGCATGGCGCTATGTTTTGGGGGTAGTGAGTTTTGGAATTGGTTATATTTGGGTGGCATTTACCAAACATCGACAAGCTTTTCATGACGCTTATTCTCAAACAGTCATGGTAAAAACACCATTTGGTTGGAAGGAAAAATCCCCTGGAAATGATAGTCCTTCATCTGAGGTTGAGTAAAATCAAACGAGAGAAAAGCTAAATAAGTGCTCGCAGCTGTTGCTCAGTGAGCATGCCTGGAACGAGCATCAGTGGCACCATCAGCTTATCACCGAGTTGACTTGCCATCCATGTGACTAAGCGACCACGACCAGCACTTGTGGGAGTGGCGCCCAGTACAACAATATTGATGTTAGCATCTTCCATGGCTACTTTTAAAATCACTTCACCCAAGCGCCCTTCTTTGATGAGTGGCGTAGGAACAATGCTGGAAATATCTTTAGCAATGGCAACATAATCTTCCAGTAAAGCGGCTGCTTCTTCGGCGCGTTCCTGACGCATGCGGTCAGCCAGAGAGAACAGACTTTGCACATCTGCCATTGGCTCAATCACATGAAGCATCAAGACGGAAGAAGCGGTGCGTTCTGCTTTCATACAGGCAAAGCGAAGGGCGGCTTTTGCTTCGTCACTACTATCAATGCAAACCAAAAAGGTGCCTCCAGTTGTTTGTGTGTCGGTCATATCAACCTCCTTTATCAATTCAGATTTAAGCGGCGAAGCAGCGTGTTTGCTCCCCAGCCGAGTAATAGCGCTACGCCCACGGCACAAAGGCCGTAAAGCATAGGAAATTGTTGGGCCGCATTGGAAATAAATGCTTCCAACCCTTTTTGTTTCACATCAATAGGCAGGCTTTGCATACCCACCACGCCTTGTTCGTCGAGCAAATAAACGTCAGCGGTATAAGCGCCGCGGCTGATGCTATCAGGGAAATCAAGATTGGCCTTAAACAGAGTTTGTCCCAATGTACGCAGGCTTTCAGACTGTTCAGCATAGAGTTTTTGTTTGCGTTTAATGTCTGCTAATGCTTGTGAAAATTCGAGGCGAGTTTTTTCGTCTACTGTGTTTTTAGTCAGCATGGGTATATGGTCAAAACCAATATTGAGGGCAGCCAAATAAGGTTGAATGGCAGGGTCAAAATTATTCTTTGCGCCAATGACAGTATAAAGCTGTGGTACATTTTCAAAGGTTACTTGTTGGCCCACCAGCCAGATGCCAAGCATACGCTCTTTTTTGCGCACCGTGTAAGTTTGGTTCGGGCCCCGCAGCACAATATACAGACGCCCAGGGTCATTGCGCGCACCAAACAGAAACAAACGTGTGCCACGAAAGCTGGAATCAATATCGACATGATAGGCAGAAAGATCCGCAATCACAGGGCTGCTGTGTGCGCCACTGGTAAAGCCTAGGCACAGACAAAGTGCTACGCAAAGCTGGCGTAGTTTTTTATTGCACCACAATGTCATACAAACTCGCCGGAGGCAGAAAAAGTTGGTAACCTAATTTGATGGCCACTAGCAGCACCAAGGCAGCCAGCGCAGCACGCAAATGCAATGGCTTGGTGACTGCACCAATACGCGCACCGATTTGTGCGCCAAACACGCCACCAATCAGCAGCAAGATGGCCAGAATTAAATCCACTGTATGAGAACGCATGGCGTGCATGAAGGTAACATGAGCAGTCAGGCACAGCATTTGAAATAAAGACGTTCCAACCACAGTGGTAGTGGACATGCCTAAAATATAAATCATGGCGGGCAATAAAAAGAACCCCCCCCCAATTCCCATCAATGCAACCAGCATCCCTGCAAATACTCCTAAGCCAAGCGGCAGTAACAGGCTGATGCGAATTTTAGATTGTGGGAAATGGGTGATAAAAGGAAGGCTACGCAGTGCGGCACGCAAACGGCTGGTTTGTGGTTGGCTATCCAGCTCTTTCTTTTGCAGCACTTTACGCCAGCTTTCCCACGCCATGAAGCTACCAATACTGGTAAGCATGATAACGTATAAAATAGAAATCACGACGTCGATAAGTCCAAGGCCACGCAGCCATGTGAACAGGCTGACCCCAAAGGTAGATCCGACTAAGCCGCCAGCTACTAAAACTAATCCGAGCTTAATATCCACATGCCCACGCCGCCACTGTGACAAAAAACCCGACATGGACGAGCCCACAATCTGGTTAGCTGAACTGGCGACGGCCACCGCAGGAGAAATTCCCATAAAAATAAGAAACGGGGTGGTCAGAAAACCGCCACCCACGCCAAACAAACCCGACAAAATACCCGTAAGCCCACCCAGCGCAATAATGCTGAAGACATTCACCGAAAGTTCGGCAATGGGCAGGTATAGATGCATTATTTATACACGCGATATTGTTTGAAATACTGGTTGATTTGGCGTTCCATTTCAGTGTCGAAGCGATAGACAAGTGCGAGCGTGATTTTGTTAAACAGTAGCTTGCGGTCAAAGAGACTGGCGTTTTCTAATGCGCTTTCTTTCGCGTTTACGCTCACATCGGCGACAGCTTTCGGCAAATTGCTTCCAGCGGCATACATTTTCAGTGTTCCTTTTAATTGACCACGATATTCTTTGCTAGGTTCGACATAAAAACCGTCTTTCCAACCAATATTTTGTTTAGGAATATCACTTTCAATCACGCTTGCCTCTTCGATCACTAAGACCAATTTATTTTGACCAGAAGTGGTACGAAGACGCTGGTTAGCCCATGATTTTAAGGCGTCTGACGGTACTGTTGGAAATTGATGTTCTACATGCTGTGGCGTTTTTTGGGGCACATAATCATTTTCAATTTCAATATCGCCAGCTTCAAAATAAATTGGCGATTTCTTAGAAAAATCAGGTTTCTCAAACGTCATATTGGGTTGTGGCGTCTGGCAAGCGGCTAACCACAATGTTGCACCTAAAACCAGCCATTTTTTCATGCGCATAAAACCTCCTGCTTTTTATTGGTAGCCGCCAATATAGCGCCCCACCGCTTTGAGGCAAGCACGAGTTGGTTATTTTTTGTGGCCGTTAAGATTAACTTTATATGCGCTTCATTTTAGCGTCAGGTGCACGCACATAGACTGGCATAGCCTCTGGCTGAGTGGTGCTTTGCGTGATCTTATGGGCGGCTACATGGGCAATGTCTGTTGCGTTTGGTAGGCCGTGGCGCCATAGCGTCGTATCTGCGGGGTAGGTTTCAAAGCAGTTAGCCGCATTCCCAAGCATGACGCCGCCGCTTACATTGGCACAAGCGTCGGCATAATCAAGCAGCATGGGCGCGCCTGTCAGGGCATAAGCGCCATGTTCCTTTGTAAATGCTTGGGCATAAACTTGCCCGCGCATGGCGTTAATCATTGTCCAGCCGTTATTTTGGGTAAGGGTTGGAGCGTGTTGTGCAAGTAATGCTTCCAATGTGGTGACAGGCACGAGTGGAAGTTGCATGGCGAGTGCCAGCGCGCGTGCGGCTGCCAATCCCACCCGCAGCCCTGTAAAGCTGCCGGGGCCCACGCTGCAAGCCAATGCGCCCATGTCGGCATAGTTCATTTGAGCATTGCCAAGTGCAGTTTCTACGCCATGCATGAGTTGTTTTGCATTGTCAAAGGCGCTTTCAGCCAGCCATTCACCACGCACCGTGCCTGCTTGCCAGACGCACACGCTGGCGGCACCCAAGGCGGTTTCAATGCTTAAAATGGGGGATGTAAAGATGTGGCTCATGGTTCCTCAAATGCTTGCTCACAGGCTTATAGGCTGCTAGAGAGCACAAATCAAAATGAAAAGTGAGAGTGCTATGTCTGAACCTGTGTTAACCTTAATAGAACGTGACTTTGCCTTGGAGGATTTGCAAGGCTGGCAATTAACCCAAGACGGGAAAGCCATTCACAAACGCTTTGCGTTCAAAAATTTTGTAGAGTCATTGGCCTTTGTGAACAAGCTGGGCGCGGTTGCTGAAGAACATAACCACCACCCAGACCTTACCTTGGGGTGGGGCTATGCGGGCGTGCTTTTCACCACCCATGATAGCGGCGGCCTGACGGCGCTCGATATTCAGCTTGCGAAAGCCGCAGAAAAACTATGAGCATGTTAAATAGCAAAAAAATCCATATCAAAACCTATGGCTGCCAGATGAATGTGTATGACACGGAGCGGATGGCTGACGTGATGGCACCGCATGGTTATCGCACGATTGATACCCCCGAAGGTGCTGATCTGGTGATTTTGAACACCTGCCATATTCGTGAAAAAGCGGAAGATAAAGTGTACTCGGATCTTGGCCGTGTGCGTGCGGAAAAAGACCGCCTTGCCAAAGAAGGCAAACGCATGATTCTGGCCGTGGGTGGCTGTGTGGGGCAGGCGCAGGGCGCTGAAATTATGGCGCGTGCACCTTATGTAGATATGGTGTTTGGCCCACAAACCTACCACCGTTTGCCTGAGATGCTGGCGCGCGTGGAGCGCGGTGAGCGCAGCGTGGTGGATGTGGATTTCCCCGTGGTGGAGAAGTTCGACACCTTGCCCCGCCAAAATACGCATGAGTCGCCTTCGGCCTTTCTTTCGGTGCAAGAGGGCTGCGACAAATTCTGCACGTTTTGTGTGGTGCCTTACACGCGCGGGGCAGAATATTCCCGCAAAGCGGCGGACGTGATTGAGGAAGCGAAAGCGCTAGTGCAGCAAGGCGTGATGGAAATTACGCTGCTGGGGCAGAATGTGAATGCTTACCATGGCGCTGGCATGGATGGTGCGGATTGGTCATTAGCACGGCTTATGAAAGAGCTAGCGAAGATTGATGGGCTGGAGCGCATTCGCTACACCACCTCGCATCCGCGCGATATGTCGGATGATTTGATAGCGATTCATGGTGAAGAGAAAAAGGTGATGCCCTATTTGCATTTGCCGGTGCAAGCAGGCTCTGACGCCGTGCTTAAACGCATGAACCGCCACCACACCGCCGCCAGCTATGTTGAGATTATTGAAAAGCTGCGCGCTGTGCGCCCCGACATTGCCATCTCGGGCGATTTTATTGTGGGTTTCCCGGGCGAAACGGAAGAGGATTTTTGCGCGACAATGGCGCTGGTGGAAACCGTGGGATATTCCTCGGCCTATTCGTTTAAATACAGCATTCGCCCTGGTACGCCAGCAGGGGAAGCGACAGACCAAGTACCGGAAGAAGACAAAACGCGCCGTCTTGCACTGCTGCAAGGCTTGCTTGGTCGCCAGCAATTTGCCTTTAATCGCAGCACGGTGGGCATGGAGATGGACGTGCTGTTTGACCGTGTGGGTAAATATGAAGGGCAGATTTTGGGCAAAAGCCCCTATCTGCAATCGGTGCATTTGCTTGGCCACCCAGAGCTTGCGGGCAAAATTGCGCGGGTAAAAATTGTGGAAGCACGTGAAAGTTCACTGAAAGCAGAATTGGTTTAATCTATATTTATCAATAGATTGTAGCCGTGTGGCTTGCCTGAGTGGCGCCGCAGCTTTAACCCTTTTTTAGGTTTTTTCAGC
>JAIXRX010000125.1 GCA_027485005.1 Alphaproteobacteria bacterium | reverse complement strand
GGGCGGCATGGGCTGGTTTTGAAACATGGGGAGCTTTGCGTTTGACAGGAGCGAGAGGAGGAGGCGTTTTCTTTTTTGCAGTTGTTTTAGGTGCAGGCTTTGCCTTTTGTTCTCTGACCACTGGCTCTGGCGCAGGCGGCGGCGTGTTTGGTTGTTCGGCATTCGGCAGCCACCATGCGCGCGGCACAAACACAGTTTCCCACGCCGAGATGATCTGGCGAGCAATGGTGCTCAAGGATGTGTCGTTTTTCTGTTTCATTTACTCAAAAATTTGTTGCAGCGGTTGCGGCATGTTACGCTTCATGATAACTATCACGAAATACCGCTTCACATCAAACACATGAGAGAGCCGCATGTCAACGCAGTCGCAAGGGCGTAAAACCCCCAATGGTGAACCGATTATTATTAAAAAATACACAAATCGTCGGCTCTACAACACAGATACAAGCTGTTATATCACGCTGGACGAACTGGCACAGATGGTGAAAAAACAAATTTTATTTGTGGTGCAGGACGCAAAAACCGCCGAAGACATGACCCGTCAGACGCTGGTGCAGATTATTTTTGAGAAAGAATCCAAGAAATTTTCGATGATGCCAGAGCCATTTTTGCGCCAGATTATTAGCTATTATGATCATAAAATGCAGGAAGTACTGCCGAGCTACTTAGAAGCGATGATGGAGAGTTTTTCGCAAAACCAAGAACGCATTCATGAATATATGGGCAAAGCCTCTCCAACTACAGGCTTCACCAAACCATTCAGCCAGTTTGAAGAGCTGGGCAAACAGAATATGGAAATGATGCAAAAGGCCTTCACCATGTTCAACCCGTTTGAAAGCATGTTTGGCGTAAAAAATACGGACTCAAAGAAAGATAAATAGCTTAGCGCTGTTTTTTACTTGGCTTGGGTGCGCCAGTTTTGGGAGGGGTTTTAATCTCATCAGGGGTTGCATTTGCTAATAATGCGCTGGTTGTTGAATCTCCCAAGGGAACAGCTGATTGCACTGCTGCATATCCTGCCTGTTGAATGCGATTTTTATCCGTCATCGCTTTTTTAGCTGCTTGTAAAGGTGATTCTCCATCTTTTATATTTTTTGCTGTATCGACAACAACACCTAACCCTGCATTTGCAGCTGCCAATGGAACGCCATATTGAGGTGGTAACGCCCCAGCGACCTGATAGGTCGCTTGACCTAGTTTTTCTCTAAGTTCATGTACATTAACATCACCTCGCACTAATGCTTTCAGCGCATCTCCCGCTTCCTCTGGCAGAACTCCACAAAATTTCACAAAGGTTTTTAGGAATTGACGCTTCATACTTCATTTATAGCACGAAATTTATTTAAAAACTGTGAACTTTCAATGACAGTCGAGAAAAAAATACCTCCAAATCCCGAAGGAAATGGAGGTATGATGGGGCGGTGACCTTATTCAGTCTGGTCTTCTGAATGGAACAAGCTGCGTAAAAATAATACTTTCCCGCTTTTCTTCTTCTATTTCTTTACGACCTACATAAAGCCGCACATACCCATTCCAGGGGATGGTCACTACAAAAATGGTGTCCGTCCCGGCAAAAACAGGGATGAGCGCTGTCGTGTCGAGAGTCTCCTCTTGGAGACTTCCGAAACTGATGCGTCTTGAATGGTAAGCGCCCAAAGACAGGGTATCCCCTGTCGAGTCGCTTTTCATAGACACCTCAAACAGCGTGCTGTCTGGGACAGCCGAGCTGTTAAAATCATACATACTGAACGCATGTATGACTTCTTTGTTTGGTTGTTGCAAGTGACTCAGTGTCACGGCAACAATAATAAAGAAACCAATGAAGGCTGCTGCTGCAGCCATTTTATTATTATTTTTCATGGCCTTGTAGGGTTTCCCCTACGTTTAAGTTAAAAAAACTAAGAAATCACCTCTAACTCTATCTCAAAGCCATTAAAATTTTATGAATGCTTGTCAAAATTTGTATGACAGCACACATTTTTCTTCGCGCGCTTACGCTCATAATAAAAAACGGCTGAGGAAAACCCCAGCCGTTTTTTTATTGATGGTGACAGCGAGCTACGCTGCTTTTGCGCGGGACGCGAGATCACCCAGTACATAGTGCAGAATGCCGCCAGCGCGCATGTACTCAAACTCATCCGCCGTATCAATGCGGCAGATAAGCGCCACTTGCTGGGTGCTGCCGTCCGCACGGGTGATGGTGAGTTGCACTTCGCCACGCGGTTTCAGGCTGTCATTAATGCCAGTGAGGCTGATGGTTTCGGTGCCATCCAGCTTCAGGGTTTGGCGGTTGGTGCCGTCTTTGAACACCAATGGTACCACGCCCATACCCACCAGATTCGAGCGGTGAATACGCTCAAAGCTTTCGGCAATCACCGCGCGCACGCCCAACAGGCGCGTGCCTTTAGCTGCCCAGTCACGCGAAGAGCCCGTGCCATATTCTTTGCCAGCAAAGATCACCAGTGGGGTGCCTTCGGCTTGATAGCGCATGGACGCATCATAGATGCTCATCTCTTCACCGGATGGAATGTATTTGGTGATGCCACCTTCCACACCGCCCATCATCTCGTTTTTAATGCGGATGTTGGCAAAGGTGCCGCGCATCATCACATCGTGGCTACCACGGCGTGCGCCGTAGGAGTTATAGTCCGCCACGGCGACACCATTTTCACTGAGATATTTCGCCGCAGGGCTGGTTTTGGAGATATTACCCGCTGGAGAAATATGGTCGGTCGTGATGCTGTCTCCA
Organism: Alphaproteobacteria bacterium; assembly: GCA_027485005.1. GTDB lineage: Bacteria > Pseudomonadota > Alphaproteobacteria > Rickettsiales > JAIXRX01 > JAIXRX01. The sequence goes on along the minus strand of JAIXRX010000125.1, from coordinate 707 downwards.
AATAAACCAAGGATGCGCGCACCATTCACGTCCGACAAAGCGGATGTGCTAGAGGCAAAGAATGGAGGGTGCTGCACATAGGTCGATTTCTCTTCCCATTGGTAGGTTTTGCCTTGCGCCGTTTTGATGCTTTGCCACAATTTGTCGCCTGCAAAAACGTCCGCATATTTAGCTTGGAACATTTCGCGCGTCACGCATTGCGCCACAGCGTCGGCCACTTCTTTGGTGGTTGGCCAGATGTCTTTCAAATACACTGGCTTGCCGTCTTTGCTCACACCGATTTGATCTTTGGTAATGTCGAGGTTAAACGTGCCTGCAATGGCGTATGCCACCACCAATGGTGGAGAGGCAAGGTAGTTGCCGCGCACCAGCGGGTGCACACGGCCTTCAAAATTGCGGTTGCCCGAAAGCACCGAATTCACCACGAGTTCATTATCTTTGATGGATTTTTCGATAGGGTCAAGCAATGGGCCTGAGTTACCGATACAGGTAGTGCAGCCATAGCCCACCAGCTGGAAGCCCAGCGCGTCGAGGTCTTTGTCCACACCTGCTTTAGCGAGATATTCCGTCACCACTTGAGAGCCAGGTGCGAGGGACGTTTTCACCCAAGGTTTAGCTTTCAAGCCCAGCGCATTCGCTTTTTTCGCCACCAGGCCCGCACCCATCATCACATATGGATTGCTGGTGTTGGTGCAGCTGGTAATCGC
>JAIXRX010000039.1 GCA_027485005.1 Alphaproteobacteria bacterium | reverse complement strand
GTTATAAGAGCGCAAGTTTTAGCCATTTACCCGCCTAAATGCAAGCCATTCTGGCGCTTGAACTCTCAGAATTTTGCGGCTAAACCTATGGTCATGAAAGACTTTTTCTCTCTTCGCACCTTTATGTGCATCGGCGCGGTTTTCATGCTCAGTGCATGGCCTGCCTTTCCTGTTTTGGCCAACACCTCTGCTGCGCTAGAAGCCGCTGCGGATGCGGAGTGGGACGACGCCTACGCCCAAGCCCGCCGTGTGGGCAACAACGCCCTCACCCGCGTGATTGTGTGGAAACGCCTGCGCGACACGGGCAGCACTGCGTCCTTTGATGAATATGCCACCTTCATCGAACAATATCCCGAATGGCCCGCCGCCACGATTAAGCGCAAAGCCGCCACAGCCTTTTTGCTTAGCGGTGCGAACGAGGACGACGTGGCGCGTTATCGCAAAATCACCGAAGCGTCTGGCGGGCGCGCGGAATTGATTAAAGACGCGTGGGTCAAAGCCATCACCACCGCCTCGGAAGAAGACGCGATTCTTGCCAAATTCGGCACTGATTTAAGCAATGATGACCACGCCACCCGCGCGGATAATTTAGTGTGGAATGACCGTTTGTCTGCCGCCGAGCGCCTGTTGCCACTGCTCTCTTCCAACGACCGCAATAAAATAGAGCTGCGTTTGGCGTTATTACGCGGTGAAAGTGGCAGTTGGAGCAATGCCAGCAGCGAAATGAAAAAGGATGTGGGTGTGCAATATGCCCGCGCTTATTACCTCAAAAAAACTAAGCAGGAAGACGCACTCATCAGCTTGCTAAAACAAACACCAAACACCCTACCAGAGCCAGACAAATGGTGGGATTTGCGCAAAGGCATGGTGCGTAACGCGATTGAGGACAAAAATTATAGTCTGGCGGAAGATTTGCTAGAACGCCACGGCCAGATTGATGGTGAATCACTCGCCGAAGCCTTATGGTTTGAGGGTTGGATGGCCTATGAATTCCGAGACAACCCATCCCGTGCGCTCAGCAAATTTGAACAGCTTTATGACGCGGTCGCTACCCCAGTGAGCAAAACCCGTGCCGCTTATTGGGCAGGGCTTGCCGCAAAGAAAAGCAAGGGCGGAAGCGCGAGCAGCTGGTTTGAAAAAGCAGCCAAATATCCGCTGCATTTTTATGGCCAAATGGCGCTCTATGAATTGAACGATAAACCTAAGCTTTCCCTACCCTCCGATCCGTCCGTCAGCGCGTCCGACCGCAGCCATTTTAAAAGCAGCACGCTGGCGCAATCCGCTAAATTCCTGATTGGTGCGGGCGAATGGACACAAGCGGAGCCCTTGCTCAATGCTTATATCGACCAAGCAGACAGCGACGGCAAACGCTTGCTGGCCGTGGAATTGGCGGAACAAACTGACATGCGTTTTACCAAAGTGCGCGCCGCCAAACGTGCCCAACGCGGCCATACCTATGTGATGGATGCGGGCTACCCCACGATAAAACTAGGCTTTGACCCTGCGATTGAACCTGCCTTCACCCACGCCATTACGCGCCAAGAAAGCGAATTCCGCTACGACGCAAAATCCAGCGCCAACGCAATTGGTATGATGCAACTGCTGCCCACCACCGCACAGCGCACCGCTAGTGGCGCGGGCATTCCTTACAGCCAAAGCCAGCTGGTCAGCCCGCCATACAATATGAAACTCGGCAGCATCTATATGGGTAAATTGGTGGATGGGTTTGACGGCTCCTACATCCTCGCGATTTGTTCGTATAATGCAGGGCCAAAGCGCGCGCGCGAATGGGTGGAACGCTTCGGTATGCCGGGAAAATCAGTGGAGCAAACGCTGCGCTGGCTGGAGCTCATTCCATTCCAAGAAACCCGCAATTATGTGCAGCGCGTGCTAGAAAATATGCAGGTTTATCGCCAAGTTTTGGCAGGCAGCAAAGACGTGCCGCTGGGCTTAAAAGAAGATTTGCTTCGCGGTAATAGCGGTGCGGATGCGGTGAATACCGAAGGTTTGTATTAGAAAAAACACCTTGAGGTTAGTAAACCGAATCAGCCTTGAGCACGTTTCATGTGAGCGCCAGTAGGCGCGCAGCGGAAACAATGATATAGCCTAATGCAAATTCAAAATCGCATCTTGGGAAACTTGGTTGCGGCCAGAATGCTTGGCAATATATAAACGCGTTTCCGCAATGCGATACAGCGTGGCTGCGTCATTCAGCAATTCTTCATAATCCGCTGCCGCCACGCCAACCGAAACCGTTAGGCGCAAAGACTGCGCGTCATGCAACACAAACTCGCGTGCCGCTACTTCTTTACGAATACGCTCGGCCACTTCTAAAGCGCCTTCAAACGGCGTGTCGGGCAGAAACACACCAAATTCTTCGCCGCCTACACGGGCGGCAATGTCAGTTTCGCGCACGCAATGCAGCACAATGTCTGCTAGTTGCTTCAGCACTTCGTCACCCGCGGCATGGCCATACAGCTCATTAATCGCACGCAGATTATCAATGTCCACCAAACAAATGGACGCGTCATTGCGGCTGCGACGAATGCGGCGCAATTCCCACTCTAATATATCAAAGAAAAAATCACGGGTATGGAGGTTAGTATCCCAGTCCTGATTCGCCACTCGATCATGTTCAAGCGCGCGCTCTTCTAGCATCGGCAGTGCTGCCGTTTCTTTAATCATCCCCAACCTCCCGAAATGCTTATTGTAACAACATTTTGTTATGGAACAAATTCAGGATAACTACATGTAGGGATAAATGTCAATCGGCTCACGCGAGCGCTTTGGCCATAAACCGGCTAAGACGACGAGAAAATTCGGAACTGTTGCCAATTTCCTCACCCTCTTGCAACCGCGCTTGGTCCAGCAGCAGCCACGCCGCATCTTCCATCTCGGCGGCATCATCATTCGCGGCCTTTAATGCGAGCGCATGAACAATCGGGTGGCGCGGGTTCATCTCCAAAATTTTCGCGGTGCGACCAGGATATTGCTTATTCTCGCGCATGAATTTTTCAAAACGAATCTCCATATCGCCATCCTCAATCGCAAGGCAGACAGGGCTTTCTGCGAGTTTATGGCTCGCGCGAATCTCGCGCACCTCGTCCCCATAAATGGCTTTGAGCTTGGCAAATAGCGCCTGCATCGGCGCATCTTCCAGCGCGTCGTTTTTCTCCTCGGTGCTTTCGCTTTCCGCCACTTTTTCAAGCTCTGCACCCGCTTTCGTCACCGACTTAAACGGTTTGCCTGCATAATTTTCTACCACATGCACCCAGAACTCATCCACATGGTCGGTCAGTAGCAACACTTCAATCCCGCGCGCTTTAAAGCCTTCCAGCTGCGGGCTGGTCGCGCCACTTTCCACATTGTCCGCCAGCAAATAATAAATAGCCTCTTGGCCGTCTTTCATCCGCGCCACATAATCGCTCAGGCGCGTTTGCGGGTGCTCAGCACTGTTGCTTTGGAAAAGGCAGGCCTCCAGCAGCGCCTCACGCGGGCTGGTGGCTTCACACAAACCTTCTTTCAGCACCGCCCCAAAATTCTGCCAGAAGCTCGCATAATCTTGCGCGTCGCTTTCCGCTTTTTTCTTAAGCTCTGCCAACACTTTTTTAGTCAGCGCATCAGACATTCTGGCAAGCAGCGAGTTATCTTGTAAGGTTTCACGGCTAATGTTCAGCGGCAAATCCTGCGAATCCACCACCCCGCGCAAAAAGCGCAGATAATGCGGCACCAGATTCGCGCCTTCTTCCGTAATAAATACGCGCTTCACATAAAGCTTCACGCGGCGCTTGCGCTCGGGATGAAACAGATCAAACGGCTTGTGCGACGGCACAAACAGCAAGCTGGTATATTCCATTTTGCCTTCGGCTTTATGGTGCATGGTCAGCCACGGCACATCGGGCGCATGCGCTACATGGCGGTAAAATTCCTGATATTGCTCGGGCGTAATCTCTTGCTTGCTGCGCGTCCAGAGTGCACTGCCCGAATTGGCGCGCTGCGCGTCTTTACCCACCTCGGAAAGCATAATCGGGAAGGCAATATGGTCGGAATAGCTTTGAATAATATGTTTAAGCATATGGGTATCGAGATATTTTTCAGCGTCCGCACGCAGATGCAGCACGATCTGTGTGCCGCGTCCTGCGCTTTGTGCGGCAGGTGCCAGCGT
>JAIXRX010000014.1 GCA_027485005.1 Alphaproteobacteria bacterium | reverse complement strand
TTTTTAATGCCCCTTCAATTCCAGCCTCGCTGGTTTTGTGGGGGTATTTTTTTGCCTTTTTTCTGGTCATTCTGAGGGCGCATGCCCTGAGCCATAAGAAGCCCTCCCCCCATACTCTCGAAAGTAGAGGGAATCCGCCACCCTCTTAAGGGACGAGGGATGCTCAGCCACCTCTCACTAATTCCTTTACTCATGGGTCCAAACCTGCGTATTATCTCCCCTCTCAAAATCTAAGCCCTAAGGTGACTCATACCATGATGGAAGATCCATATATCCGCATTCGCGGCGCGAAAGAGCATAACCTCAAAAACGTGAGTGTGGATATTCCGCGCAACCAGCTCGTGGTCATCACCGGGCTTTCGGGTTCGGGCAAATCGTCCCTCGCGTTTGATACACTTTATGCCGAAGGCCAGCGCCGCTATGTAGAGTCGCTCTCCGCCTACGCCCGTCAATTCCTGAATGTGCATGACAAGCCAGACGTGGAAAGCATTAGCGGTCTTTCTCCCGCCATTGCGATCGACCAGAAAACAACCTCGCGCAATCCGCGCTCAACGGTCGGCACTGTCACCGAAATTTATGATTATCTGCGTTTGCTGTTTGCGCGCATTGGGGTTCCCTACTCGCCCGCCACCGGTTTACCGATTGAAAGCCAGACCGTTTCTCAAATGGCGGACATTGTGATGGCACTGCCCGAAGGCACCAAATTGCATCTCATGGCGCCGATTGTTCGTGGCCGTAAAGGTGAACACACCAAAGAACTACGCGCGCTGCTGGCCAAAGGTTTTCAACGTGTGAGCATCGACGGCGAAGTGTATGAGCTGGAAGAACTACCCACCATTGATAAAAATAAGAAACACGATATCAGCGTGATTGTGGACCGTTTGGTCGTAAAAGAAGACCTTGGCAACCGCCTGCCCGCCAGCATCGAAACCGCGCTGCAACTGAGTGAAGGTTTGGCGCATGTGGAGATTGTTGGCCTGCCAGAAGGCTATGCGCCAAAAGCAGAAAGCAAAGCCGAAACAAAAGCAACTAAAGGCAAAAAAGCAAAAGAAGAAAAGTCCTATAAATTGGGTGACATCATCACCTTCTCGTCCAAATTTGCATGTCCCGAAAGCGGCTTTACGCTGGATGAAATCGAACCACGCCTATTCTCCTTCAATAGCCCATTTGGTGCGTGCAAAGTGTGTGATGGCTTGGGCTCTGAAATGTTCTTCGACCCCGAAATGGTGGTGCCAGACTACTCGCTGACACTTGCAGAAGGCGCGATTGCGCCATGGGCAGTAGGCGTGCAGAAATACTATCAGCAAACACTGCAAGGCCTTGCAAAACACTATAAATTCAGCTTGCACATGCCGTACCGTGAATTGCCAGAAGACATTCAGAAATTGCTGCTTTACGGCTCAGGTGAAGAAGAGATTCGTATTGCTTACAATGACGGCGTGCACGCTTATACGACTCATAAAACATTTGAAGGTGTGATTCCCAACCTCACCCGCCGCTATCAGGAAACCGAGAGTGACTGGGTGCGTGACGAGCTTTCAAAATTCCATAGCAACACCGATTGCCATGCGTGCGAGGGCTACCGCCTGCGTCCAGAGGCACTATGTGTGAAAGTGGCGGGCTTGCATATTGGTCAAGTCGCTCGCATGACGATTGAAAAAGCGGCCCAATGGTTTGAACAGCTTCCAACTCAGCTTTCAGAAAAACACAATACGATTGCCGAAAAAATTATCAAAGAAACTTCCGCACGCTTGGGCTTCCTCAATAATGTGGGCTTGGAATATCTGACCCTTGCGCGTGAAGCTGGTAGCCTTTCTGGTGGCGAATCACAACGCATTCGCTTAGCATCGCAAATCGGCTCGGGTCTTTCTGGCGTCTTATACGTTCTCGATGAGCCGTCTATCGGTTTGCACCAATGTGATAATGACCGACTGCTGGAAACACTGCGTCATTTGCGCGAGCTGGGCAACACGGTGATTGTGGTCGAGCATGATGAAGACACCATGCGCGCCTCTGACCATTTGATTGATATGGGACCAGGTGCAGGGATTCATGGTGGTCATGTGGTGGCCCAAGGCACCGCGAAAGACGTGATGGCAAACCCAAACAGCATCACAGGGCAATATCTGTGCGGCACGCGCTTCATTCCGGTGCCAGAAGAGCGTCGCTTGGCCTCCAAAATCAAGCGACTGCAAGTGATTGGTGCGCGTGGCAACAATCTACAAAATGTGGATATTGGAGTGCCACTCGGCACCTTCACCAGCGTCACGGGTGTGTCTGGTTCAGGTAAATCCACGCTTGTCATTGAAACGCTGTATCGCGCGGTGATGAAGCATTTGCACAATAGCAAAGATCCTATCGCCCCGCATGACAAAGTGCTTGGCCTCGAATTTATCGACAAAGTAATTGAGATTGATCAATCTCCGATTGGCCGCACACCGCGCTCGAATCCTGCGACCTATACGGGCTTATTCGCACCGATTCGTGATTGGTTTACCGAACTGCCTGAAGCCAAAGCGCGCGGCTATAAATCTGGACGCTTCTCCTTCAACGTCAAAGGTGGCCGCTGTGAAGCGTGTCAAGGCGACGGCATGATTAAAATCGAGATGCACTTTTTGCCAGATGTCTATGTGAAATGCGACGTGTGCCACGGTCAGCGTTACAATCGTGAAACGCTGGAAATTAAGTACAAAGACAAATCAATTTCTGACGTGTTGCATATGACGGTGGATGAAGCAGTGGAATTTTTCCGCGCCAACCCATCGATCCGCGAAAAATGCTTGGCACTGCAAGAAGTGGGCTTGGGCTATGTTCGCCTTGGGCAATCAGCCACCACCCTTTCGGGCGGGGAAGCACAGCGCATTAAACTCGCGCGTGAACTCTCCAAACGCTCCACAGGCCGCACGCTGTATATTCTCGACGAACCCACCACAGGCTTACATTCAGAGGATATTAGCAAACTTTTAGGTGTACTGCATAAGCTGGTAGAAGCAGGCAATACCGTACTGGTGATCGAACATAATCTGGACGTGATTAAAACCTCTGACTGGGTGATTGATATTGGCCCTGGTGGTGGTGACAAAGGCGGCCGCGTGGTTGGTATGGGCACTCCAGAAGACATTGTGGCTATTAAAGAGAGTGTCACAGGTCGCTATTTGAAGCCATATCTTGATGTTAAGCGCACTGTGTCAAAACAATCAGAAAAAGTCGAGAAAGATGAAAAGCCAGCCGCGAAAAAAGTGAAGAAAAAAGTGGCGTAGAACCTTTTTTCTTTGGTTAAAATTATAGCTGATTATGTTGAAACTGGCTGTGATTGGTGGCTCGGGGGTGATTTGAACACCCGACCAAGGGATTATGATTCCCCTGCTCTACCACTGAGCTACCGAGCCGCCCTTGCAATAACTGCGTGGGGTCTTATATGTAACTGCATTACGCCTGTCAAGAACCAGAAAGCCCACACATGCTCGTTTTTTTACGCCTATGGCGTTATAAGTTCACGATTCTCTATGTTTTCCTCATTCCCATCATCAATTGGGCCTTTGCCAATACCAAGATTTTCACATTGCCAGACGGCGGTGCGTGGTCACCTTTCTCGATTATGGTAGGACTGGTTCTGGTGGTGAGAGATTTTGCTCAGCGCGAGATTGGGCATTATGTTTTCTTACCCATGATTATAGGTGTCGCCTTTTCCTTTGTGCTTGCGCCGCCCATTATTGCTTTTGCGTCCGCTGCCGCTTTTCTTGTATCTGAAACCATCGACTGGGCAATTTTTACGCATACCAACGCACCACTTTCCAAGCGCGTGCTTTATTCCAGCCTTATCGGTAGCGTGATAGACTCCAGCATTTATCTTTATCTTGCACAGTTGCAGGTGCCTGGTTTATTTGGCCCCTGGACACTGGGCTGTATGCTCGCCAGTAAATTTTCGGGTGCGATTGTGGTGTATTTTATGATTAAGCGCCGGGAAAGGCTAACGGCAATTAACGAAGCTCGTACTGCCGTTTAATTTTTTCAATCATCTGCGCCGCGTCATAAGCATAATTCATGGTGGCAACGCTAAATTCTGGCATCTGATGATAAAATTTTGCAACCGCAACAAATTGTGGCGCCTGCGAATTAACACCGCTCAGAAATAGTATATCGCCAATTTGTTTGCCGTAAATATCTAAATATTTGGTAGATGCATCCGTTGTATCAAGCGAGAAATATTTATAACCGTTTTGCACAGCAAGCTCAGCTGCATGCAACATGAGAAAGTCGTTGGCTTTTGATTTAGCTGTCAGCTGATTACCTTTATAGGTCACAAGATAGCTATCATCTGCAATTTTCTTATCGCTATAGCCATTACCCAGCGCATTACTTTGCTGATACTCGCTGCTACAGCTAGCCAGCGTTAACGCCATCAAGCTTACGATAATCCATTGCTTCATTCTTCTAACTCCACATGGCTTTGATTTCTTCAATTTCCTTCGCCGAATACGGCTTAATTTCGTGCCCCCAGACAGGCTTTGGCCACATCGCGTCGCCTGCGTATCGCGCGATGATATGCACATGCAGTTGTTCAACCACATTGCCCAGCGTTGCCACATTCAGCTTGGTGGGTGTCAGCGTGTCTTTCATATATTCAGATACGTCTAGGATACGCCCCCACAGGCTGGCTTGCGCTCGGGTTGGCAGGTCAATCAGCTCGCGCGCACCTTCTACTTTCGGCACCAAAATCACCCACGGAAATTCGCGCTGATTCATCAGCAACAACACATCCTCTTCGGTTTCCTGCAACAGGATCGTGTCAGCTTGAAGTTGGGGGTGCAGTTGCCAGCTCATCTTATTTAAAGACCCGTGCAAAAATCGTATCCACATGCTTCGTGTGGTAGTTCATATCGAACAACGCTTCTAATTGTTCGGCGCTCAGTGCCTTGGTCACGTCCGCATCGGCTTTGAGTTCGGTCAAGAAATCCTTGCCTTGTTCCCACACCTTCATCGCGTTGCGTTGCACCAGCGTGTAAGACTCCTCGCGCGAGACACCCGCTTGGGTGAGCGAAAGCAGCACACGCTGCGAAAATACTAAACCACCCAGCGAGTTCAAATTGCGCGCAATTCGCTCTGGATACACCACGAGTTTGTCCATCATGCCGGTCAAACGCGCGAGCGCGAAATCAAGCACCACGGTCGCATCTGGGCCAATCATCCGCTCCACAGACGAGTGCGAAATATCGCGCTCATGCCACAGCGCCACGTTTTCCAGCGCTGGCACCGCATAGCCACGAATCAGGCGCGCAAGGCCCGTAATATTTTCAGACAAAACAGGGTTGCGTTTATGCGGCATAGCCGAGCTGCCTTTCTGCCCTGGGGAGAAATATTCTTCGGCCTCCAACACTTCGGTGCGTTGCAAATGGCGCACTTCCACGGCCGCGCGCTCAATCGAGCTGGCAACAACAGCAAGCGTGCAGAAAAAGGCTGCATGGCGGTCACGCGGAATGACTTGGGTCGAAAGTGGTTCCACCGCCAAACCCAGTTTCTTCGCTACATATTCTTCCACGCGCGGGTCGATATTCGCGAAGGTTCCGACTGCGCCCGAAATCGCGCAGGTGGCTACTTCCGCACGCGCAGCTTTCAAGCGCGCAAGGTTGCGGTCAAATTCGGCATAAAAGCCAGCGAATTTCAAGCCCATCGTCACGGGCTCGGCATGAATGCCGTGGCTGCGGCCCATGCACACCGTGTCTTTGTGCTCCAGCGCGCGGCGCTTTAGCACCACCAACAATTCTTCCACATCTTTAATCAAAATATCGGCGGCTTGCATGCATTGCACGGCAAGGCAAGTATCAAGCACGTCAGAGCTGGTCATGCCTTGGTGCAAGAAGCGTGCATCTTCGCCCACTTGCTCGGCCACATAGGTCAAGAATGCAATCACGTCATGCTTAGTGGTGCGTTCGATTTCGTCAATGCGCGCCACGTCCACTTTGCCGCTTTGGAAAATTGGGTAGCCTTTTTCCCAAATGGTTTTCGCAGCAGAGGCAGGAATCACGCCAAGTTCTGCCAGCGCGTCACACGCATGGGCTTCAATTTCAAACCAGATTTTGAAACGGTTTTCAGGCGACCAGATGGCCACCATCTCAGGGCGGGAATAACGAGGAATCATAAGCACTCACTTGATAAAAACATTGCGATGCGCGCAGCTTTAGCGCGATGCGGTCACTCAATCAAGTGGGTTGTTAAAAAGTAGCAGACGGCGCATCTATTCCCTTATTATTTTTTCTTAAATCCGCAGCCACTTTGGCCACCACTTCACCCCATTGCAGTGGCGTTTTCTGGCGTTCGATATGCACCGATTGATACCATATATTATCTGAACGTTCATTCAACCAACGAAAATCTGACCCAGCTGAAAGCATGAGGGTGGTAGGCAGCCCAAGCGCCCCACCTAAGTGGATATTAGCGTTTTGAATCGACACCACTTCATCCATTGCCGCCATCAAAGATGCAAGTTTATCCACATCTGCGGCAGGGTCAAAACTCGGGTCAGTCATCACATTATATCCCGTCTTGGCACGGAAGGCATCCAGCGCGCCTGCCTGTGCGAAATGCTGCATGGAAAAGAACAGGCAATCCGGCGTTTCAAAAATCGGCGCCCATTCATTCAGCGGGATATTGCGCATGATGCTGGTTTTGTCATTCGTCGTCATCCACGAAAAACCTATTAAACGCTTATTACCAAGGCTTTTTAGCTTCGCACGCAGGCTTTGCGCTTCTTCCATATCCGCTTTCAAAAAGCCTTTTGGTTGCTCTTTGGCGGGCGTGCTGTGGGGCAGCACATAGCGCAATACATCCCCCATCGGCATGCACATATCGCACGCCACATCATACACCACTTCGTCAAAACTTTCCGGCATCGCAATCACATTAATGTCAGGAAACGAACGCTGAAATAACGCCACCATTTTACCGTAAACCGACAAGGTGATTTGCGCAGGCTTGAACACGCGTTGTAGTGCAGGCAAAAGGCTTGCAAACATGATGATGTCCCCCACCCCCTGCTCGCCCCAGATAAACAGGTGCTTGCCGCTTACATCCTCGCCTTTCCAGCGCGGCGCGTTCACTTGCGCGCGGTTGCGTTTATCAAGATCAAAGCGTGCGTCATACAAATCCAAACCCTCTTTAAAGCCAGAATTCATCAAAAGAATTTGCGATTTGGAAAACCGTGCTTCTGGCATGTCGGGCGCTAGTTTCAGCGCCTCATCAAACAATTCAGTCGCACGCGCATATTCCCCCACCATGGCATAATAACTGCCAATATCATGTGCGAGTTTTGGCGTACCCTCCATCCGCGGGCGTAATGCATTCACCATGTCGGCATACAGCGTCACATCGCGCGTGGTATTAAGAATAATTTTTGAATAATCACTGAAAAATTGTACGGATTCTTGAGGTAAAATCGGCAAAATCGCGCTCAATGTAGAAGCCATTTTGCTATGACTTGCGCTTTCATGCAACGCGGCTACCAGCTTAGCAAAAAACGCCTGTGCATTCGGCAACTGTGCGGCATATTTGGGCAACACGTCGCTCAGCCAGCGCGTTTCACTCAGTTGAGCGGCTGCATAAGTGCGTTTTAGCAGCACGTCTTCTTGCAATGTTCCCGCGTCCAGTGGGCGGTTTAACACTTGCGCCATCTCGGCAAAGCGCCCTTGCGCTTCCAATAATTGCGCTAAATGCATGGCGAAACGGTGCATGTGTGGGGCACGCGCCACCGCCTGATACAGCAAGCTTTCTGCCTGCGTGAGGTCGCCTTGTTGAAGCGCAATAATCCCCAAATGGCCATGCGCTTCGGGGGTGTCGGGTGCTTGGCGTGAAATCTCGGCATAAGCCGCTTTTGCTGCCACCAAATCCCCCGCCACATGCAGGCGCATCGCCTCCACCAGTGCGGCCTTCAGCGCATCCCCCGCCATTGGGTTTGGCACTAGGTCTTTGGTACGCGAAGCATAATTCATGCGTTTAAGTTCCGCGTCCCACTCGCTCGCATAATCCACGGCGCGGCAATCATCAAAATACGGCCCACCCAATGTGTAGTGCAGATTTCCAATGGTTTCCGCAGGTACGGGCGCATATTCCCCCACCAAAAAATTCCACTCAATCGGAATCTCGCCAATCAGCGCTTCGTCTTCTAACCAACGGAAACGGTGCAACTCCAAGCCACTCGCGGTGTTCACATATTCTGGCGTCAAAGCCTCGCAGCGCGCGCAGTTCATGAGCATCACGCTCGACCAATTCTTTTTCTCATATACCGTTTGCGCCTGATTCAAAAACTTCGCGCCCGTTTTAGGGGTGTAATCATGCTTGGCCACCTGCACCGCAAAACGCTCGTCACGCATCGCCCACAGCTCGGCCATGTCTTTAAGTACCAGCATGTCGCAATCCATAAAAATCGCCCAGCCTTTATAGTCGCACAAATAAGGCACCAGAAAACGGGTGAAGGCAAATTCAGTGGATTGCAGAGGGTTGCGCTCGCGGTTAAACAC
>JAIXRX010000112.1 GCA_027485005.1 Alphaproteobacteria bacterium | reverse complement strand
GACATGCAGCGCGAAACCATTGGCTTTGGCCATGCCACGCGTGACGGGGAAGATGGGGAAGCCATTAAACGCTTATTCACCCCAGAGTTCCGCAATCGTTTGGACGCGATTGTGCCCTTCGCCCATCTCACGCAAGATGTGGTACGCCATGTGGTGGATAAATTCATCAGCAAATTGGAAGCGCAACTTTCTGAGAAACATGTGCAGATTGAACTGGACGAGCCTGCACGCGCATGGCTCGCTGAACGCGGCTATGACAAACAAAATGGCGCGCGCCCATTGGCACGTTTGATTTCAGAAAAAATCAAAAAACCAATGGCAGAAGAAGTGCTGTATGGCCGCTTGAGTAAAGGTGGCAAAGTTATCATCAGCCTCAGCCAAGGCGAACTTGCCTTTGTCTATCAAGCCGCCCCATCATCTCGTCGCCGCCAAGAGGCAACCGAAGAGGATGAAGCGCTTGCATAAACCGTTTGTAAATTTATTGAACCCTCGCTCCCGCTTAGCAACCATGCTGGCGGGAGTTGTGGTTTGCGCCCTACCCTTTACTGCGCAGGCAGAGCTGATTCATTATTCGTCCGGCACGGGTTTTTTTGTGAGCATGCAAGGCCATGTAATTACCAACGCGCATGTGGTGGAACATTGCAAAACTAGCACTGTGACCGTACGCAACGCTTCCACGCCTGAAGCAGTCGGCGAGATTGTGGCCGTGGATAAAACCATTGATCTTGCTTTGATTCGTACCAACCTTGCGCCCCAGCAACTCGCCCCTCTGCGTGATTATGGCGGCAGTGTGCAAGCAGGGGAAGAAGCGCTAGTGATGGGCTTTCCAGGTGAGAATGCGCGCACCGGTATTTACAAAGTGGTAGAAACCAAAATCATCGACACGCAAGGCCCTCAAGGCGAGCCTAAATGGCTGCAATTTACTAATGCAGCACAACAGGGCAATTCGGGTGGCCCGCTGCTGGATAAAAGCGGTAATGTGGTGGGTGTGGTCACAGGGAAAATGACTCTCACGCAATATAATGCCACGGGTGCGCGCAACGAAGTGGTGAAGGAATCGGATATTGCGATTAGCCTACCCTATCTCAAAACATTTTTGGAAAATCAGCGTATCTTTTTCCGCCGCATGACCTCTGCCATGAAGCTTTCCACCGCTTATATTGAGCAGCAGGCGCAATATTATATTCTCAATATACGCTGCGAGAGCAAAGGATAACCTCTCGGGTTATTCTGCCTTGGTTTTTTCGGCATCTGTTTCGCTAGGTATTGCGGCGGGTTTGCTAGCGCTTTCAGCAGATTTTTCTTGCGTTATCACATCCACCACCTCTTCGGCAGGCTTGGTGCTCATCAACTGACGCGGCGCAGACTCAAAGCCTTCGGGCATTTTCACATGGCTACCTTTGAGCATCAAAATTTCAATGCGGCGATTGCCCGCTGCGTCTGGCGTTTTAGGCAATAATAGCTCTTGATCCGCACGTCCCATCACACGGCCAATGCGGTTGTTTTCTAAATTTGCCACCAACATAAAGCGGCGCGCGGCATTGGCGCGATCCGCCGAAAGCTCCCATGTGCTATAGTGCGTTGGGTTGGCACTCTGGCGGTTGTCTGGGCCCGTATGGCCCGTAATGCCAATGCGGTTAGGCAGTTTGCGCACCACGCCTGTCAGTAGACGTATAAGTTTTTCGCCTTGAATCGTGAGGATGGCTTTGTCCGCCTCAAACATTGAGATTTTATCGCTATCACGCAGGGTAATTTTCATTCCTTCAGGGGTTTGTTCAAATAAAATCTGGTCTTGGAATTCACGAAAATTTGGATCCGATTCCAACGCCTGCTGGATTTCTTTTTGCGCTTTCTCAAAAAGTTGAGCCTCTTGAGCTTCATCAATCAGCGCTTTTTCATCCTGTGGCGCTTGCGGCGTTGCGCCGACTGGTGGCGCACCAATCATAACACCGGGAGGAGATTTATCGGTAGCTTTGCGGCCATCCACATTGGCACTATGCCCACCTTTCACGCCAATTCCCATTTGATCTTTCAATCCAACTGTCGGCGTAAAATAATCGGCAATCCCTGCTTTTTGTGCGTCCGACGTTGAGGCCAACAACCAAAGCAACAAAAAGAACGCCATCATCGCCGTCACGAAATCTGCATAGGCCACTTTCCATGCGCCACCATGTGCACCGTGGCCGCCCTTTTTAATTTTTTTAATGATGATGGTTGAGCCTTCGTCCGCCATACTAGCTACTGCTAGCCTCGCTAATGGCTGCTTCTAACTCTTGGAACGTTGGGCGATATTGTGGCTGGATGGAATTACGCGCAAATTCCACCGAGACAATCGGGGCATTGGCTTTCACATGCGCTAGAATCGCTACTTTCAATATAGAAAGATAATGCCCCTCATCCGCATAATAAGCGTTCACATAGCGGGCCATCGGCGCAATAATCCCATAAGACAACAATACCCCAAGGAACGTGCCCACCAGCGCCGCACCAATCAAACCACCCAGAATTTCTGGTGGCTCTGTAATACTGCCCATGGTCACAATCACCCCAAGTACTGCCGCCACAATCCCCAGCGCTGGCATGGCTTCCGAAACGTTGGCGATCGCGTCAGG
>JAIXRX010000093.1 GCA_027485005.1 Alphaproteobacteria bacterium | reverse complement strand
TGAATGGCCGCTACCCTAAGGGAGCAAGATGCTGATTGCAATTGCTTTCTGCCCCTTTTATGGTGCCCGCTATGAGCAATTTCTCCCTTTTCGACGACCTGCCCGAAACCCGCAAAGACGCCCCAAAAGCTGAGGTGGGGCCTGTTGTTGCGCCCGCGCCAGTGGTACAAACACCCCCTGCCCCCGCCGCTGCAATGGATGAAAGCGACACGTCGCTTGCGGGTAAAAACCTTTATTTAATTGATGGTTCGGGCTTTATTTTCCGCGCCTTTCACTCCATGCCCCCCCTCACCAACCCTGAGGGCACGCCCGTGGGCGCGGTTTACGGCTTTATCAATATGATGATGAAGGTGATGGAAGGCAATGTGGCCAATTATATGGCGGTGATTTTTGACGCCGCGCGCCAGACCTTCCGCAATGAACTTTACCCTGCCTACAAAGCGAATCGCGGGGAAACACCAGAAGAGCTGATTCCGCAATTTCCATTAGTGCGTGCCGCCACCCAAGCACTGAATTTGCCCGGGCTGGAACTTGCGGGATATGAAGCGGATGATCTGATTGCGACCTATGCGCGGCAAGCGGAAGCGCTTGGCATGAACGTTACCATTATTTCGTCCGACAAAGATTTGATGCAATTAGTGTCTGACAACATTCAGATGTGGGACGCGATGAAACAAAAGCATATTCGCGCGCCCGAAGTGCTGGAAAAATTTGGCGTACCGCCTGAAAAAGTTGGGGATGTTTTGGCGCTGATGGGCGATTCTTCGGACAATATTCCGGGTGCGGCGGGCATTGGCCCGAAAACGGCGGCCGAGCTGATTAATGAATATGGCGACCTTGAAACATTGCTGGCACGCGCGGGCGAAATTAAACAAAATAAACGCCGTGAAACCATTCAGAATAGTGGTGATATTATTCGGCTTTCGCGCAAGCTCGTGGCACTGCATGAGCAAGTGCCCGTGCCGATGCCGCTTACTGATTTGCGCATTCAGCAACCTGACCCACAAACCCTGCAAGACTTTTTAATACAGCAAGGCTTCAAGTCCCTTGTGGCGCGCGCGCGGGACAAATTTAATGGGCTAGTCTCAACTAATCCCTCGCCAGCATCCGCGCCATCTGCGCCTTCATTTTCTTCTGCTGTTGCGCCTGCAAAAACTGAAACTGCGCCTGTGCCTTCCACTAAATTTTTGCATGAAAAGTACCAAACGGTTAGCACAACAGAAGCATTGCATGGCTGGCTGAACCGCGCACTGGCCAAAGGCATGGTGGCGTTTGATACCGAGACCACGTGGCTAGACGCGATGCGCGCAGAGCTGGTAGGTTTTTCATTGGCTTTGGGCGAAAATGATGCCTGTTATGTGCCGCTGGCGCATGTGAATGAATTTGGCCAACGTGTGGAAAATCAATTAGCGCTGGCAGATATTTTACCCGCGCTGAAAGCGATGTTGGAAGATCCGCGCGTGTTAAAAATTGGCCAAAATATGAAATATGATGCGCATATTATGGCGCGCCACGGCGTTGAAATTGCGCCGTTTGATGACACGATGCTGCTGTCTTACAGCTTACATGGCGGCGAACACGGCCATGGGATGGATGATTTGTCGGCACGCTATTTATCGCATGCACCGATTAGCTTTAAAGAGGTGGTAGGCAGCGGAAAATCGCAACTGACGTTTGCGCAAGTGCCGCTGGACAAAGCCACTGCCTATGCTGCCGAAGACGCGGATGTGACATGGCGTTTGCACCAATTTTTTAAGCCTGAATTACGCGGCAAACAACTGACCACCGTGTATGAAACCTTGGAGCGCCCATTGGTGCCCGTGCTTTCGCGCATGGAGCGCGTGGGCGTGAAGGTGGACGCCGCACAACTCGTGCATCTTTCAAAAGTTTTTGCAGAAAAACTTGCGGTGTTAGAGACGGATATTTTTGCGCTCGCTGGGCGTGAATTTAACATTGGTTCCCCCAAGCAATTGGGCGAGGTGATGTTTGATGAAATGAAACTCCCCGGCGGCAAAAAAAGTAAAACCACCGGACAATATGCCACCCATGCGGAAGCGCTAGAAGAGCTGGCCGAAGCGGGCCACGCCCTGCCCGCCAAAGTGCTGGAATGGCGGGGCTATGCAAAACTGCGCAGCACTTACACAGAAAGCCTGCAAGAGCAAATTAACCCCGACACTGGGCGCGTGCATACCAGCTTCCACCAAGCCGCGGCCAGCACTGGGCGCTTAAGTTCGTCAGACCCGAATGTGCAGAACATCCCCATTCGCACGGAAGAAGGCCGCATGATTCGTCATGCGTTTGTGGCAGCGGAGGGCTGGCAATTTTTAAGTGCGGATTATTCACAAATCGAGCTGCGCTTGCTGGCTGACATGGCCGATATGCCAAGCCTGCGTGACGCGTTTAAGGCGGGGCATGACATTCACGCAGCCACGGCGTCTGAAATGTTTGGCGTACCGCTGGACCAAGTGAGCAGCGAATTGCGCCGCAACGCCAAGATGATTAATTTTGGTATTATTTACGGCATTTCTGCGCATGGGCTGGCCACACGCTTGGGCATTGAGCGCCACGAGGCCGCTGATTATATCAAACATTATTTTGCTAAATATCCGGGCATTCAAGATTATATGGAACGCATGAAAACCGAGGCGCGCCAATATGGTTTTGTAAAAACCCTGTTTGGACGCCAAGTGCATGTGCCGGGCATTCACGACAGCAACGGCAACCGCCGCGCCTTTGCCGAGCGCCAAGCGATTAACGCCCCACTGCAAGGCACCGCGGCGGATATTATTAAACGCGCGATGATCACGCTGGACAAAGAACTCGCGGCGTCTGGTTTGCAAGCACGTATGCTACTGCAAGTGCATGACGAATTGCTGCTGGAAGTGCGCCCGCAAGACGCGTTGGCGGCGCAAGCGCTCGTGAAAAAAGTGATGGAAGGTGCGGCGCATCTCAGTGTGCCACTGACCGTGGAAACCGCCATCGGCCAAAGCTGGGGCGAGGTGCATTAGTTTTTATATGTTACATTGCTTCCGCTGCGCGCCTACTGCGCTCGCATTTGGCCTAAATTAACCAAATTGTCACAAAAACTTCATTTTTGTTTTGGTAAAACTCATGATAGAAACGACCTTAATCTTTGTGTAGCAATTGGTAATCCCAATACGACGCTAAAGAGTGTTTAATTATTATTCACTAAAGAGGACGCTAAAAAAAAGAATCACAGCGTTCTTATAAACCAGTTACAATTATGGCAGCAGAAGCCAACCTATCGGTAAATCTCACGGATAGTGAGAATATACCTAACTTTCTTGAAGAATTAAAAGGATTACTCGGTAATCCCGCAACATCTTCACTATCGATTTTTGTTTATCCACAAGAATCAACAAAACCCACACCTAAGCTTCGTGAGGTTTTGAGAGATTTTCATGGAAGCGAAATTGTTACAGGCGTTACTGAAAAAATTAACGCTGTGGTAACAGAGCTTTTAAAATTGGAGAATGTTGACGAAATTCTGGTGTTCTGTAGCCGTGCAGAACCACCTCAAGAGAAAAGGACGAAGTCTCCCGATGAGATTTCTATTACATAGATTTTTTGAGTCTATGTGCAGAAAAACCCGCCATCGTGCGGGTTTTTTTGTGCCTAAAATCTGAGGGTGGCACCTATCTATTCATACATTCCCATAATACTTGCCAGTGGGCGCTATTTCCCCTAGAAACTCCCGAGATAAATTAACTGCCTGAGACAAAACATGACTGCTGCTGCTTTTTCTTCGTCTGATTTCACCCGCAAACTTGGCTCCGTTATGGTTGGCGGCAAAGAAGTTTTTCCGATTATTGAAGGCGGAAAAGGGGTGGCTGTTTCTTCGGGCGCAACCGCGGGGGCTTTTGCTGCGGCGGGCGCTGTGGGCACGTTTTCTGGTGTGAATGCCGACAGCTATGACAAAGACGGCAACGTGATTCGCCAAGAATATCACGCTACCACCCGCCGTGCGCGTCATGAAGAACTCGTGAAATACGGCATTGAAGGCGGCATTCAACAAGCGCGCATTGCGCATGAAATGTCCAATGGCCAAGGCCGTGTGCATATGAATGTTTTGTGGGAAATGGGCGGCGCAGAGCGCGTATTGCGCGGCGTGCTCGAAGGCGCTAAAGGCCTGATTCATGGCATTACCTGCGGCGCGGGTATGCCGTATCGTTTGAGCGATATTGCTGCGGAATATAACGTACATTATTACCCGATTGTTTCTTCCATGCGTGCCTTTCGTGCCTTGTGGAAACGCGCTTACAGCAAGCAAGTCGAGCTACTTGGCGGCGTGGTCTATGAAGATCCGTGGTTGGCGGGCGGGCATAACGGCCTGTCGAACGGTGAAGATCCGAAACGGCCTGAAGACCCGTATCCGCGCGTAGCAGAACTGCGCAGCTTCATGAATGAAGTGGGCCTTAACAATGTGCCGATTATCATGGCCGGCGGTGTGTGGCACCTGAAAGATTGGGAAAACTGGCTGCAAAACCCAGAGATTGGCCCCGTTGCCTTCCAATATGGTACGCGCCCACTTTTGACCCAAGAAAGCCCAATTCCTGACGCATGGAAAAAACGCCTGCTGACCTTGAAAGAAGGCGATGTTTTCTTGAATCGTTTCAGCCCGACGGGTTTTTATTCATCGGCTGTGAACAACAATTTCATCATGCATATGCGTGGCCGTGAAGAACGCCAAGTTCCCTTCGCGACTGAAGAAACTGGCTTGATGGCCGTGCCCTTCCCGTTTGGCCCGCGCAAACGCCCTGTTTATCTTACCGCAGAAGACGCCGAGCGTGCTGAACAATGGGTGTCAGCTGGCTATGATGAGCCAATGAAAACCCCTGATGATACGTTGATGTTTGTGGACAAAAAAACGTCCGATGAGATTGTAAAAGATCAGATCGATTGCATGGGCTGCCTGAGCCACTGTCGTTTTTCCAATTGGAAAGACCACGACGATTATACCACCGGTAAAAAAGCGGATCCGCGCTCTTTTTGTATTCAAAAAAGCTTGCAGGATATTGCGCATGGTGGCGATATTGAAAACAATCTCATGTTCTCTGGGCATAATGCCTATAAATTTGGACAAGATCCGTTTTATTCCAACGGTTTTATACCAACAGTGAAACAGCTTGTAGATCGCATTATCACTGGTCTGTAGCCAGTTTTCCTTGCATTTATTAGCAAAACTGAATAAGATTGGAACCATTCCAATTCTATTTCTGTACGAGTGACGCCCATGAAAACATTAAAACGCAACTATTCCCATGTGAATGAAAAACTAGCGAAGGCTGGTTTACGCCCTACTCGTCAGCGTATTTTGCTAGGGGATTTAATGTTTGGCCGTGGACACCGCCATGTGAGCGCGGAAGCACTCCACCGCGAGAGTAAAGAGGCTGGCATCCCCGCCTCGCTTGCTACCATTTACAATACTCTGCACCAATTTCGCACCCATGGTTTGCTCAAAGAAATTGTGGTAGAAGGTAGCCGCACTTACTTTGATACGAATACGGAAACGCACCACCACATGTATTGTGAAGATACTGGTATGCTTACCGATATTCCCGAAGATGCCGTTACGATTTCTAACCTGCCAAGTTTGCCTGCAGGCCTTATTCTCTCACATGTGGATGTGATTTTGCGCGTACGCACAAATAGTTAGATAACTGAGCTTGCGCGAGGCTGAATACATTTTCTTCCGTTTGATTTTTCTAAATCTTACATGAAGATAGCTCAAGGTTATGACGCGCTACTGCGCTTATGTATTTGTTTCCATTCGCGTTTACTAACGCTCATATGAAACGCGCTCAAGGCTGTGAAGCGCTACTGCGCTGTATTAGAGTGTTTGGCCGCTGGTGCCATTAGGCCCTGCATATTGTGCAAGTAAACGCTGTTGATGCGTTTGTGGTTGACCATGTTGTGCCACATGGTCTGCAATATGGTGCGCGAAGCTATGGCCTTGCTGCGGGGCGTTCACGCGGTCTTGCCATTGGCCACCCATCACGCCTTTATAGAAAGCCTGCTTCATGCCATCGGCCTGCGCTTTGTGCCCTGCATCTTGCAACGAGAACAGCGCCGTTTCAAAATTTGCAATCGCTGTGCCACGCATTTGCGCAAACTGCATGCGCCCTGTTTCTGTCATGAGAAGCTGAGGGTCATGATGCGCTTTAGCATTAAATACTTCCGCGTCTTTCCAATTAGTTTGTGCGCGCACGAGCAAACCTGAATCGCTTGGGTTGCTGCCAATGCGCGAGAATTTCACATCCGCCGCAACGACCTCTGGTGTTGGCACAGGGCCATTTTGTGGCGCTTCGCCTTTAGCGGCGTTCAATGCTTCAATCGCGCGCACAGAGGCTTGCGCAGACAGTAAGGCTTGCTTGACTTTAACACCCTGCTCAATATCCACACCAAGCATACGGTAGCCCACTGCCAACTCACCAATGCCCGGCGCTTCTGCGGGAGTGCTGGCGCCTTGCGCATGAAGGCGGGTGCGGGCATCTTGCAGCGCGGCTTCAATGTTCACTCCGCGCCCTTTCAATTCTTCTACCATCGGCGCCCAATCGTCTTTGACAGCATCAAGAACATTTTTATCTGCACGCGCCGTAAACACCGCGTCTTGTATGCTCACTCCTGCGCTCGAAAGCGCCAAAAACCGTGCTTGATACTCAAGCAACTCCGCTTGCTGCACATCCGAAATTAGACCTGCCGCTTTGGCTAGTCCCAAAAATGGCTTGTGCAAATCGTCTAATGTGAGGTTGCTATGTATATGTTCCATCGATTTTTTATGAAAAATTGGTTCTGACGTTAGTTTGGCGGCGCATCACGCACTCTTACTTACTAAGCAGCATAGCATTCAATTGTTAAAGTTTTATGACAACAACGTATTTTTATGTCTTTTTTAATTTTATTTTTGGATGATTTCTTGAGGATATACCCCCCATAAAGCGGCTTTTGGCAACCATCCTTTTACAGAATCAAAGCTTAATCTACACCATTCTTCATTACATTCCAATATCTTAGCATATGTTTTTGGTTCCACCCGTGCTAGAATAGGCGACGTTACCTCTGGCAGGCGACGCAATAGCTGAATGCTAGCACCCTTCACCATCGCGCTGCGGGCAGAAGTTAGCATCCCTTTCATAATCCATCCTGTATCGCCTTCAATGTCCCGTACTTTGCGCCAATGGTCAAATTCTTCGACGATTTCCATCGGCATGCCTTGGCGCATTTTATACACCCAACGAATAGCGTATTTCGTACCCGGTCCCACACGCACATTCGCATCCTTAGAACGCAGTGTAACAAATCGTGGCAGTGGCAATGCTTTCTGAGACTCTTCTTGCACCTCTTCAACAGTTTCTTCGGGTACCGTTTGCGAAAAAGACGGTACAGCAAACCCCATCAAACCAGCGGCAAAAATTATTCCAAATATGTTGCGGCGCATGATGAACTTCTCTTGTCAGGATGCAAAAAATCTGCCCTAAGTTGCCGTAATTTTTCAAAAGGAGCAAGCCTTCAAATGACAAAAAACTCCGTGATTGTAACCCGCAAATTACCCGCCGCGGTTGAAACGCGCCTGAAAGAATTATTCGACGCGCAGCTTAATACCTCAGACACCCCGCTCAGCCGCACACAATTGGTAGAAGCGGTACAGCGCGCCGATGTGCTGATCCCGACACTGACTGATAAAATTGATGCCGAATTATTGGCGCAAGCTGGGCCGCAACTCAAAATGCTGGCAAGCTTTGGCGCAGGCGTGGATCATATCGATGTGGCGGCGGCGCGCGCCAAAAATATCGTGGTGACCAACACCCCCAACGTGCTGACGGAAGACACAGCCGACATAACCATGGCGCTCATTCTGGCAGCACCACGCCGCATGGCTGAAGGTACGCGCCTGATGCAAACCGACGCATGGCAAGGCTGGACGCCGACCTTTATGATGGGCAAGCGTGTGGCAGGGAAAAAATTGGGGATTGTGGGCATGGGGCGGATTGGCCAAGCGGTGGCTGAACGCGCCAAAGGCTTTCGTTTGCATGTGCATTACCATAAGCGTGAACGCTTACATGAAAGCCTAGAAAATCAACTCGAAGCCACCTACTGGCACGACCTTGATGAAATGCTTGCGCATGTGGACTTGGTGGCACTTACCTGCCCTTACACTCCCGCCACCCACCATTTAATGAATGCGGAACGCTTTGCGAATATGAAAGAAGGCGCTTACCTCATCAACACTGCGCGCGGTGCGGT